>JBAQRU010000280.1:0-2725 GCA_049296025.1 Lysobacteraceae bacterium
CCGGATCTGGAAAAAATCCGGCTTTATCTTACCGAGCCGCATCCCTGCAGCTACCTGCCGGATCGCCAGGCCACCACGGCCTTCGTCGACCCCAAGGTCGTGATCGATGTCGAGCTGTACAACCGCCTGTCCGATCTGGGGTTTCGCCGCAGCGGGCGCTACGTCTACACGCCCCGCTGCGCCAACTGCAAGGCCTGCATCCCGATTCGCATCGACGCCGCCGGCTTTTCACCCTCGCGCCCTCAGCGCAAGTGCCTCAACCGCAACCAGGACGTAGCGGTCGCGCTCGCGAATGAAGTCGATGTCGAGGAGCACTACCCGCTCTACGAAGCCTACATCGGCGCCCGTCACAAGGACGGCGATATGTACCCGCCGTCCCGCGCCCAATATCAGGATTTCATCGGACGCAACTGGCACTCCACCAACTTCCTCGAGTTTCGGATCCGGGGAAGGCTCGTCGGCTGCGCCGTGACCGACTGGCTGCGCAACGGACTCTCGGCGATCTACACCTATTTCGATCCCGCGGAAGAACGCCGCAGTCTCGGCACCTTCGCCATACTCAAACAGCTTGAAACCGTTATCGAGCACGGTCGTCGTTATGTGTATCTGGGCTTCTGGATTCGCGACTCGACCAAAATGAATTACAAGATCCGCTACCGTCCCGCCGAGCTTTTCATCAACGATCACTGGCTGCGGGTGAGTTGAGGCGCCGGTCGTTTTGCCAAGTGCGGGGCTTTGGGGCACAATGCGCGCGCATTTCACTCCAGCCCAGCCCGCTTCCGCGGCACAAGACATCGGTCATATGGCGAAAGAAGAATCGATTGAAATGGAAGGCGAGGTCGTAGATACCCTTCCCAACACCACTTTCCGCGTGAAGCTCGACAATGGACACATTGTCACGGCCCACATCTCGGGCAAGATGCGCAAGAACTACATTCGCATCCTCACGGGCGACAAGGTGAAGGTGGAATTGACTCCGTACGACCTGAGCAAGGCCCGCATCACCTACCGCGCGCGCTAGTCCCCGGCTCGGGATCCGCCCCACCCGCGACGCGGTCTGTAAAACCACGGGCCGCACCGACAAGGCCCGCGCTCTTTCCGAAGTCACCGCCGCCCCGGGATCACAAGCGCCCGGGGTAAGACGGCAGCGCTTGAGTCATTCGGCGGCAACAATCTCCAGCGCCAGTTCGTCGCCCGCCATGGAGACGACAACCTTGCCGCCCGCTTTCGCCAACGGGCCGAACAGCACAGCTTCGGCGAGGGGCTTTTTCAGTTTTTCCTGAATCAGGCGCGCCATGGGCCGGGCACCCATTTTCTCGTCATAGCCATGCTCCGCCAGCCACTCGCGCGCGGCATCATCGACTTCGATATAAACCTTCTTGTCGTCCAGCTGAGCCTGCAACTGCACGAGGAACTTGTCGACCACGGTCTTGATGACTTCGCGACTCAGAGCGCCGAACTGCACTACGGCATCGAGGCGGTTGCGAAACTCCGGACTGAACATTTTCTTGATGCTTTCCATGCCGTCGCTGGCGTGGTCCTGATGCGTGAAGCCGATGGACGCCCGGCTCATGAGTTCGGCGCCGGCATTGGTGGTCATGATCAGGATGACGTTGCGGAAATCCGCCTTGCGACCGTTGTTGTCGGTGAGGGAACCGTGGTCCATCACCTGCAACAGCAGATTGAAGACATCCGGATGCGCCTTCTCGATTTCGTCCAACAGCAGCACGCAATGCGGATGTTTGGTGACGGCATCGGTGAGCAGACCGCCCTGGTCAAAACCCACATAACCGGGCGGCGCGCCGATCAGCCTTGATACCGTGTGGCGCTCCATGTACTCCGACATGTCGAAGCGGAGCAGCTCGACACCCAGCACCTGGGCCAGTTGCCGGGACACCTCGGTCTTGCCGACCCCGGTAGGCCCGGCGAACAGGAAACTGCCGATGGGCTTTTCGCCCTCGCGCAAACCGGCGCGGGCGAGCTTGATGGCGGCATCCAGCGTATCGATCGCGGCTTCCTGACCAAACACCACCATCTTCAGCTGGGAGCCGAGATTGCGCAGCTGCTCGCGGTCCGAACTGGACACGCTCTTGGGGGGAATACGGGCGATCTTGGCGACTACCGCCTCGATATCGCCAACGCCCACGGTTTTCTTGCGTTTCGATGCGGGTTGCAATTGCTGATAGGCACCGGCCTCGTCGATCACATCGATGGCTTTGTCGGGCAGGAAGCGGTCGTTGATGTACTTTGCCGACAGCTCCGCCGCGGACTGGAGCGCGCCCTGCGTATAGCGCAGGCCGTGGTGTTCCTCGAAGCGGGACTTCAAGCCCTGCAGTATCTCGACGGTTTCGGCCACTGAAGGCTCGGGCACGTCGATCTTCTGGAACCGGCGCGACAGCGCCCGGTCCTTCTCGAAAATCCCCCGGTATTCCTGATAAGTCGTCGAGCCGATGCAACGAAAGCGGCCCGACGTGAGTAGCGGCTTCAGCAGGTTGGACGCATCCATCACCCCGCCCGACGCCGCACCGGCACCGATGATGGTGTGGATTTCATCGATGAACAGGATCGCGTTTTCCTTTTCGCCCAGTTCCGCCAACAGATTCTTGAAGCGCTTTTCAAAATCGCCGCGATATTTGGTGCCCGCCAGCAGCGCACCCATGTCCAGTGAATAGACAACGCTGCCCTTGATCGCGTCCGGCACCTCATCCTCGACGATGCGCTTGGC
>JBAQRU010000281.1:0-1667 GCA_049296025.1 Lysobacteraceae bacterium
CGCCTGCACTGCACGCCGGGCGCGGTATCGACCGCGTATTCGGTCATGCCGCCGTCGCGATGAAAGGCATCGATGCGCTGCGATGCATCGATGATCGCGGCCTTGAGGGTCGGGTCCAGCGACGCCTCGGCGGCGAGGAATTCCTCCGCCGTGACTTCGAACACATCCAGCGCGGCGCGATCCAGCAGACGCGAGAATTTGCGCAGCGCGGCATCGCCGTCGGCACGGACGCGGGCGACGATCTTGCCGACGCCCAACCGCACCGCAGCGGCGGAGTCCTGGGTGGGCCGGCGCAGCGCGGCGCGACGGCCGGCATCGTCCAGGGTGTCCCAGGTCAGCAGGTTCAGACCGATTCTGTTTCCGAGCGGGGCGTTCATGCGAGCATCCTTTCCACGGGGAGCACCATCAGACCACGCGCACCGGCGCGTTTGAGATCTTCGAGCCGTTGCCAGGTCATCACGCCGTGGCACAGCGCCTGCAGCGCGACATCGCCGGTGCCGTCGTGGTGGCCGTCGAGCGCCATCACCGTCGGCGGTTCGGCGTCCGGCAGCAATTGCATCAGCCCCGGCAACACCGCGCGCGACGCCTGGAACATCAGCAGTTTGCTGTCGCGGATCTTCATCACGCCATCCAGCCGGCGCAGCAGCAGATCGGCGATCCCCGCGCGCACATCGCTGAACCCATCGGCCGGGCCGGCGAGCACCGCTTCGCTGTCGAGCACGACCTCGATCGGCTTCAAACCATTGGCGACGAGGGTCGCGCCGCTGGACACCAGATCGCAGACCAGATCGGCCTGGCCCAGGCGTGGGGCGATTTCGACCGAACCGGACATCGTCACCACGTCGGCGGGAATGCCGCGATCCGACAGCCAGCGCGCCAACAGCGCGGGATAACTCGTCGCGATGCGTTTGCCCGGCAATTGCGTCTCCGGCGCCCACGTCCATTCGGCGGGAATGCCGAACATCAGCCGGCAGCGACCGAAACCGAGCGCGCGCCACTCGCGGAACGCTGGCGGCGCGCCGCGCGACTCGCGTTCGTAGGACTGCTCCAACAGCACATTGCGGCCGACCATGCCCAGATCGCAGACGCCATCGGCGATGAGCCCGGGAATATCGTCGTCGCGGACCAGCAGCAGATCCACCGGCAGCGATTCGCCGTAATAGAAAAGCTTGTCGCGGCTTTCCTGCCAGCTCAGGCCGGCGGCGGCGAGCAGCGCCAGCGCGGGTTCGCTGAGCCGCCCGCTCTTCTGGATGGCGATGCGCAGGCGATCGCGCTCGGTGGCGGCGGAAGTACGTTGCATGTGTGGAATCCTCAGGCGCGGCGACCGGCCGGTCGCTGCTGGTGTTCGATGGCAAGGCCGGAGCCGCCAGCGCCGCGTTCGAGCGTGCGCGCGACCCGGCCGATGGTGGTGACGCTGACCAGGGTACGGTCGTGGATCTCGCGATACGGCACGCCTTCAAGTAGCAGCGGCACCACTTTCCAGCGGTCGGCCATGGCTTCGAGTTCGGCCGGCGTGCACAGATCGATCAGGAAAGCGCGCACATCAACCGGCTTCGACAGCCCCGCCAGCGCACGCGACAGCGCGTCGAGGGCAGCCTCGGCGTCGCTGTCGGGGATGGGCTGGGGGCGTTGTTTCATGAAGGACCGGGCGAATCAATGTATTAACG
>JBAQRU010000282.1:0-27196 GCA_049296025.1 Lysobacteraceae bacterium
GAGAAGCCCTGTGGTCAGCATCCAATGTTCGGTGGCATTGCGCATATCGATTCACTCACCCGCTCACGGAAGACAGTGTCTTATGCGGATTCTGCATGAACTCCGGATCAAGCGCCGCCGGATCAAGCGCTGCCGGAAAAAACGAAGCCCACCTTGCGGCGGGCTTCGTTGCGATCCGTTCGGTGCGACGCAACCCGCGACTCAGGCCTTCTCGACCGTCGCCGTGGATTTGTCGCCGTATTGCCGCATCATCCACAGCTGCTGCAGCATGCCCAGCGTGCCGTTGGTGACCCAGTACAGCACCAGGCCGGCCGGGAAAAACGCGAACATCACGCCGAAGATCAGCGGCATCATCTGCATCATCCGCGCCTGGATCGGATCGACGCCGACCATCGGTGTCAGGCGCTGCGTGTACCACATCACGACCATATTGATCGCTGGCAGGATGAAGAACGGATCGCGCGCGGTCAGATCGTGGATCCACAGCATCCACGGCGCCTGGCGCAGTTCGACCGATTCGATCAGCACCCAGTACAGCGCCAGGAACACCGGCATCTGGATCAGGATCGGCAGACAGCCGCCGGCCGGATTGATCTTCTCCTTCTTGTAGAGCTCCATCATCGCAGCCTGGTATTTCTGCTGGTCGTCGCCGTAGCGTTCCTTCAGCTGCTGCATGCGCGGCTGGAACTTGCGCATCTTCGCCATCGACTTGTATTGCGCGGCCGACAGCGGATACAGCGCGAGTTTGATCAACAGCACCAGCAGCATGATCGCCCAGCCCCAATTGCCGGTGATGCCGTGCAGTTTGGCCAGCAGCCAATGGATCGGCTCGGCGAGGAACGTGAAGATGCCGTAGTCGAGCGCGCGCTCGAAGCCGGGCGCCTGTTTGGCGAGCTGTTCCGGCAGTTTCGGGCCGATCCACAGGGTCGCGACGCTGCTGGTTTGCGCACCCGGTGCGACCGTGAACTCCGGGCCGGTGGCGGTGATACCGGACTGGTTGCCCGCAGTGACGAGCGCGAAGTTCGCTTTCTGGTCCGCCTGCGGAATCCAACCGGCAAAGAAATAATGCTGCAGCAGCGCGATCCAGCCGCCATCGGTCGTGATGTTCAGCTGGCCGTCCTCGACGAACTTGTCGTAGGCGCGCTTCTCGTATTTTTCCTTCGGCGTGTACCAGACCGCACCATTGAAGCTGAAGGATTCCGGATTGGTCATGCCACGCTTGAGTACGTGCGGCACGCGCGACAGATATCGATAAACGTGGCCAGTCCAGGGCTTGGCGCCACGATTGACGACTTCGTCGCGCACCTTCAGCGCGTACTCGCCGCGAGAGAGCGTGTAGGTGCGATGGATGCTGACGCCCTCGGCGCCGGTCCACACGTAGCTCGCGCTGACCGTCTTGGCGCCATCGGCCAGTTTGAGCGCGGTCGCGGACTGCTCGGCGACGAAACCGGTCTGGTGGCTCGGCGCGCCCTGGGCGCTGGTCCAGCCGCTCTGGGCGATATAGAAATTCTCGGCCGTGTCGTCAAGCAGACGCACCAGCGGCGCGTCCGACGCGCGGCTGACGTGGTATTTCAACAGTTCCGCACGGCGCACATTGCCGCCGTCGAGACTCAGCCGCAGCACGTCGTTGCTGAGCGTGATCCGGGGCGCGGCGGTAGGCGCGGGTCCGATCTGGGCGGCGGCAGCGGGTTGGCCTTCGGCCGCAGGAATCGTGGCCGTCGGCACCGCTGCGGCAACCACACCCGGCACGGTCGGAGGCGGCAAGCCTTCAGGTGGCGTAGCGGGCGCTGCTGCCTGCGCGAGTTGCGTCGGCGTCGGCGGAGCGTTCTGCTCCTTGTTCCAATTCATCCACAGGATGGTCGCTACCATCAGCCAGGCGAAAATCAGAAACGTGCGCATTTGGTTCATGGGGCGGACGGACTCGGCGCGCCGCAGGACACCGGCGCTTGTTCGGGAGGAGGGGAAGCGGGCGGCATTGTGCCGCTCGCGAGGGATGGGGGCAACGCGGCACGGCGCAAGGCCTGGCGAAGCGTGTGCTCGAATGCGCCGATGAGCTCCGGCCCGGACGCGCGCGCCGCCGGAGGACGCGCGACCACGACATAAGCGCCGGCGGCGAGAGTCATTCGATGGCGACGGAAATAGTCGCGGAGGACACGCTTGATCCGATTACGGATCACTGCGCGGGTATCGACTTTGCGCGACACCGCGAAACCGATGCGGGCAACATGGTTGTCTGGAAGGTAGTGCAGGGCGAGTATCGGCGTCGCGGCGCGATGGCCCTTTGCAAACACCGCATCGAACTCCGGACGAGCGCGTACCCGCGCGCTGCGCGGGTAACGGGCGTTGCGTTCGACGGCGGGGAGACTGGTCATCATGAACGATCAACGTTCATGCCGGCGCGAGTCCATTCCCGGCGCGACATGCCTGGAACATCGTTTCGGAAGCGACTGGCGCATCGGGCCGGTCGCGGAACCGAAGCGATCAGGCAGTGAGGCGCGCGCGACCTTTGGCGCGGCGGCGGGCAAGAATCTTGCGGCCGTCGGCGGTCTTCATGCGGGCACGGAAACCGTGGTCGCGCTTACGCTTGAGGTTGCTGGGCTGGTAGGTGCGCTTGGTTGCCATGGTCGGGCTCGATCGTTGCGTGTTGCGATGTGACGCGGAGACGGCGGGATCGCGCCGAAGCGCAACACCGGGACCGCAAGAACCGGTGATTATGCGGGCGCGGAGCCCGCGTGGTCAAATTCAAGGAGCCGGACTTCCAAGCCCGTGCCCGAATCACAGTCGTCGCGGGTGCGGGGGGACCGGCGCGGTGGTAGTCTGACTCTCTTCCCTGCGACCCGCGTGCGCCCTGCCCTCGAACCAGATACGGGCAGCCCGGCGTCAGGCTCGACCTGTTTCTGCACGTCTCAAGAAGTGTCTCTGCGAATTCCGATGGATGCCTGGCCCCGTTGTCTCGAACGTCTCGAAGCCGAACTGCCGGTGGAAGAGGTCCAGACCTGGCTGAAACCGCTGCAGGCCCGCCTGCACGATGACGGCATGGTGCTGTACGCCCCGAATGCCTTCGTGCGCGACGCGGTGCAGGCCAAATACCTGAACCGGATCAGCGAACTGCTGGGCTACTACGCCGGCAACGCGATGGTGTCGCTGGAGATCGGCTCGGTCGCACGCCCGGCATCGATAGCCCCCAGCCCGACCCAGGTGCTGGCCGCGCGCGCGCCGGTGGCCGAATTCGCCGGCAATCTCGACAATCACTACACCTTCGACAATTTCGTCGAAGGGCGCAGCAACCAGCTCGGCCATGCCGCTGCCTGGCAAGCGGCGCTGAAACCCGGCGACCGCGCCCACAATCCACTGCTGCTGTACGGCGGCACCGGCTTGGGCAAGACCCATCTGATGTTCGCCGCGGGCAACCAGATGTGCAGGCAAAACCCCGGGATGCGGGTGATGTATCTGCGCAGCGAACAGTTCTTCAGCGCGATGATGAAAGCGCTGCAGGACAAGACCATGGACGCGTTCAAGCGATTGTTCCAGCAGGTCGATGCGCTGCTGATCGACGACATTCAATTCTTCGCCGGCAAGGACCGCACCCAGGAAGAGTTCTTCCATACCTTCAATGCGCTGTTCGATGGGCGCCAGCAGATCATCCTGACCTGCGATCGCTATCCGCGCGAAGTCGAAGGCCTGGAGCCGCGGCTGAAATCGCGGCTCGCATGGGGTCTTTCGGTCGCGATCGAGCCGCCGGACTTCGAGACCCGCGCCCAGATCGTGCTGTCGAAAGCCCGCGAGCGCGGCGTGATGATCCCTGAAGACGTGGCCTTCCTGCTCGCCAAGAAGATGCGCAGCAACGTGCGCGATCTCGAGGGCGCGCTGAACACGCTGGCGGCGCGCGCCAACTTCACCGGCCGCAGCATCACCCCGGAATTCGCCCAGGAGACCCTGCGCGATCTGTTGCGGGCGCAGCAGCAGGCGATCAGCATCACCAATATCCAGAAGGCCGTGGCAGACTACTACGGCTTGCAGATCAAGGATCTGTTGTCCAAGCGCCGGACCCGCTCGCTGGCTCGCCCGCGGCAAGTGGCGATGGCCTTGGCCAAGGAGCTTACCGAACACAGCCTGCCCGAGATCGGCGATGCATTTGCGGGGCGGGACCACACGACGGTCCTGCACGCCTGCCGCCAGATCAAATCGCTGATCGAAAGCGATGGCAAACTGCATGAGGATTGGGACAAATTGATCCGCAAGTTGAGTGAATGATCGTGATTTCTGTTGCAGTGAGGACGCGGTGCCATACAGCTGTCGCAAATCCTGAGAACAGACTGGAGACAAGCTGTGGATAAGTCGGGTGCGGATCTGGGCACCCAAAGTTGTCCACAGGTCATCCCCATCCAACCCCGGTGGTTCTACAGAGGTTGGCAGTAGCACAAAGTTTTTTAGAATCATAAACTTGGATCTGTTACCCCCGGTTTTTCGCGACACCATCACCACCAGCTTTTAAGATTTACATCTCTCTTCAAAGCATGGGTTATTGATCGCTCGACCGGCCAATGTCTTCTCTGGGGAATCGAATCACATGCGTTTCAGTCTGCAGCGCGAAGTACTCTTGAAGCCGCTGGCTCAAGTCGTCAATGTCGTCGAACGTCGGCAGACGCTCCCGGTGCTCGCCAACCTGTTGGCCAGGGTCGAAGGCGAGCTGCTGTCCCTGACCGGCACCGATCTGGAAGTCGAGATGGTTGCCCGCACCAAGGTCGACGATGCCGAGGCCGGCGAAACCACGATCCCGGCGCGCAAACTGTTCGAGATCGTCCGAGCGCTGCCCGACGGCAGCAAGGTCACGATCACCCAGGTTGGCGACAAGGTCACGGTCTCCGCTGGTCGCAGCCGTTTCACGCTGGCCAGTCTCCCGGCCAACGATTTCCCGGCACTGGACGAGGTCGATGCGACCGAACGTGTCCGCGTCGGCGAAGCCAGTCTGAAAGAACTGATCGAGCGCACCGCGTTCGCGATGGCGCAGCAGGACGTGCGTTACTACCTCAACGGCTTGTTGTTCGATCTGCGCGACAAGGCCTTGCGCTGCGTCGCGACCGATGGCCACCGGCTTGCGCTGTGCGAAGCCGTGCTGGAAGAGACCGTACAGACCAAGCGCCAGATCATCGTGCCACGCAAGGGTGTCCTCGAGCTGCAGCGCCTGCTCGAAGGCGGCGATCGCGAACTCGAGATGGAAATGGGCCGTAGCCATATCCGGGTCAAGCGCGACGATGTGACTTTCACCAGCAAATTGATCGACGGCCGCTTTCCTGATTACGAAGCGGTGATCCCGATCGGCGCCGACCGCGAAGTGAAGGTCGACCGCGAAGCGTTTCGCGCTTCGCTGCAGCGCGCGGCCATCCTGTCGAACGAGAAGTATCGCGGCGTCCGCATCGAAGTATCGCCCGGCCAGCTCAAGATCAACGCCCATAATCCCGAGCAGGAAGAAGCCCAGGAAGAGATCGAGGCCGACACCCGCGTCGACAGCCTGGTCATCGGCTTCAATGTGAATTATCTGCTCGATGCCCTGTCCGCCCTGCGCGACGAGCACGTCGTGATCCAGCTGCGCGACTCCAATTCGTCGGCGCTGGTTCGCGAGGCCAGCAGCGAGAAGTGCAGGCACGTGGTGATGCCGCTCCGCCTCTGACGGCCAAGCGCTGATGGTCAATCTCCAGTTCCACGTGGAACACACCAAGCACGCTCACGATCGCCCGGCACCTGCCGGGCGTATTCGTTTGTACGGGCTCCGCAGGTTTCAGCACCTGTGCGCCTGACCCGACTGCAGGTGAGCGCCGTCCGCCGGTTGGTGGATGTCGGCTTGCGTCCGGCCCCTGGTATCAATCTGATCACCGGCGACAACGGCGCTGGAAAAACCAGTCTTCTGGAAGGCCTGCACCTGTTGGCCTACGGCCGCAGCTTCCGGGGACGCGTCCGCGATGGCCTGATCCGCACCGGCTCCGAAGCGGTCGAAGTTTTCGCAGAGTGGCGCGAAGATGTCAGTGGACGCGCGCGTCGGGCGGGTCTTCGCCATTCTGGCCAACGCTGGGAAGGACGTCTGGATGGCGAACCGGTTTCGCAACTGGGCGAATTGTGCGCCGCGCTGGCGGTGGTGACCTTTGAACCGGGTAGCCACGCACTGGTGACTGGCGGCGGGGAGCCGAGACGACGTCTGGTCGACTGGGGTCTGTTTCACGTGGAACAGGCGAATCCGGTCGCCGCAGGAGATACCAGTGGCTTTCTGACCTTGTGGCGCCGCTATGCGCGAGCATTGAAACAGCGGAATGCCCTGCTCAAGGCGCGGGTCCGCGACAGTCAGCTGGAGGCTTGGGATCATGAGCTCGCGGAAACCGGGGAACCCCTGACCCGCCGAAGGCAGGACTATCTCGAAACGCTGGAGCCGCTCCTTCAGGCGATGGCCGCTGAACTGGCGCCATCGCTCGGCCTGCCGCAGCTGGCATTCCTGCCCGGCTGGGCCCGCGACAACCTGTCGTTGGCGGATGCGCTGCTGGTGGCTCGTGATCGGGATATCGCAAATGGATTCACTTCGGTCGGCCCGCACCGTGCCGATTGGCGTATCGACTACGCCGCTCTGCCGGGACGCGAAGCCCTGTCGCGCGGCCAAGCCAAATTGAGCGCTTTGGCGGTCCTGCTGGCCCAGGCCGAGCAGCATGCCGCAGCCTGTGGCGAATGGCCGGTGGTGGCGCTCGACGACCTCGCATCAGAACTGGACCGTAACCACCAGCGTCGTGTGCTCGAACGGTTGGAAGCATCCGGGGCACAGGTACTGATCACCGGCACTGCTGTCCCCGAAGTCCTGCCCGGTCTTCGCAGTGAGGTTGCTGTGTTTCACGTGGAACAAGGTGTCCTGACACCTCTGCAATGACAAGCCTTTGTTTTCATTGGAACGCCCTGTTGATGCGAAGACCGGAAGCAGTTGCCATGGAGAAACCCCAGGCAGGAAGACTTTGCCTCTTACATTGAATCCATGAAACGCCGGTGATCGAAACAGCCAGGGTGATGGATGCCAACAGGGCATCGTGGAAAAGACGGTACTCGCGACGAAGACACCGGACTTACCGTGCCGAGATATGGAAGCGCAGGACATGGGCCGAGTACCAGGCTCCTCCGACCGCAGAGGAATGCAGGTGGGAACCCGTGGCTTCTGACGATGGCGTCGATCTGAGGAGAGCGCCGCGCCGATGCGGCGGTTCCTGATCCAGCGCATCTGGTCCATCCGCTGCTCCGCCCAGCGCTCGATGCTCTCCGGAACGCGATAGGGTGGTGATGGACCGGCAGGGCGATGGACGGATTGCTTTGGAAGGCGGGATTGGGGATCCCGCCAGCACGGTGAAGGTCGTTCCGCTTGCGCAGGCGCTGAATACGCCCGTGCAGGACTCCAGCCAGCACGCCGACGCTGCACTCCAACCAGCAACAAGCCGGGCTCCCGCAGCAGGAGCCGCAACGGGCCGCAGCTCAGGCGCACTGAACGGACCGGGCACATCAACCCTGCGGGAACCCGCTTGGACCGCCGATGCCCCTTGAGGGGCTATAATCACGCCTCAAACCCAATAGCTAATGTATCGCGCGCCCTTGGGTGCGCGGAGCATGGCTTTGCAAGCACAGAAGCCGAAGAACGTATGACCGACGACACCCAGCAGCCCAGCCCCAACAACACCTACGACTCCAGCAAGATCACTGTGCTGCGTGGCCTTGAAGCCGTCCGCAAGCGGCCGGGCATGTACATCGGCGATGTGCACGACGGTACCGGTCTGCATCACATGGTGTTCGAAGTGGTCGACAACGCGATTGATGAAGCGTTGGCCGGACATGCCGACGATGTCTTCGTCACGATCCATGAAGACGGTTCGGTGTCGGTGTCGGACAACGGTCGCGGCATCCCGGTCGATATCCACAAGGAAGAGGGCGTGTCGGCGGCGGAAGTCATCATGACCGTGCTGCATGCCGGCGGTAAATTCGACGACAACAGTTACAAAGTCTCCGGCGGTCTGCATGGCGTCGGTGTCTCGGTGGTGAACGCGTTGTCCGAACGTCTGTGGCTGGAAGTCTGGCGCGACGGTTATCACTACGAACAGCAATATGCGCTGGGCGAACCGCAGTATCCGCTGAAGCAGCTCGAAGCTTCGAACAAGCGCGGCACGCTGCTGCGCTTCAAGCCGGCGGTGGAGATTTTCACCGACGTCGAATTCCATTACGACATCCTCGCGAAGCGTCTACGCGAACTGTCGTTCCTGAATTCCGGGGTCAAGATCACGCTGACCGACGAGCGTCGGGACGATCGTGGCGGGCATCCCCACGAAGGTCCGCGTCAGGACGTGTTCCAGTACGAAGGCGGCATCCGTTCGTTCGTCGAGCATCTTGCGCAGCTGAAGACGCCGTTGCACCAGAACGTGATTTCGGTCAGCGGCGAAATGAACGGCATCGTGGTCGACGTCGCCCTGCAGTGGACCGATGCCTACCAGGAAACGATGTTCTGCTTTACCAACAACATTCCGCAGAAAGACGGCGGCACCCATTTGATCGGCTTTCGTGCCGCGCTCACGCGTACGCTGACGAACTACATTGAGCAGAACGGAATCGCCAAACAGGCCAAGGTCTCTTTCACCGGAGACGACATGCGCGAAGGCTTGATCGCGGTGCTCTCGGTGAAAGTGCCGGATCCCAGCTTCTCGTCGCAGACCAAGGAAAAACTGGTCAGCTCCGAAGTCAGACCCGTCGTCGAGAGCACCTTCGGCGCGCGTCTGGAGGAATTCCTGCAGGAGCATCCCAACGAAGCCCGTGCGATCACCGGCAAGATCGTCGATGCCGCCCGCGCCCGCGAAGCCGCGCGCAAGGCACGCGACCTCACCCGCCGCAAAGGCGCGCTGGATATCGCCGGTCTGCCCGGCAAGCTCGCCGACTGCCAGGAAAAAGATCCGGCGCTGTCCGAACTGTTCATCGTCGAGGGCGATTCGGCAGGCGGCTCGGCGAAGCAGGGCCGCAATCGCAAGAACCAAGCCGTGCTGCCGCTCAGGGGAAAAATCCTCAACGTCGAACGCGCGCGTTTCGACCGCATGCTGGCGTCGGCGGAAGTCGGCACGCTGATCACCGCGCTGGGCACCGGCATCGGCAAGGATGAATACAACGCCGACAAGCTGCGCTATCACCGCATCATCATCATGACCGACGCCGACGTCGACGGCTCGCACATCCGCACCCTGCTGTTGACGTTCTTCTACCGGCAGATGCCGGAGCTGATCGAGCGCGGCCACATTTATATCGGTCTGCCGCCGCTGTACAAGATCAAGCAGGGCAAGAACGAGCTGTATCTGAAGGACGATGCCGCGCTGGACGCGTACCTCGCCAACAACGCGGTCGAGAACGCCGGCCTGATTCCGGCCGATGGCGAACGCGCGATCGAAGGCGTGCATCTGGAAAAGCTGCTGCTGGCCTACGCCGGCGCGCGCGATGCGATCGCCCGCAATGCCTACCGCTACGATCCGGCGCTGCTGGAAGCCCTGATCGACTTCACGCCGCTGGATGCCGCCTCGCTCGCGCGCAACACCGACGAGCGCGCCGAACTGGACGCGCTGGAGGCACGGCTCAACCGCACCGGTCTTGGCCGTCCGCGTTACCGCGTCAACGTGCAGGCCGCGAACGATGCCCAGTCCGGCGCACTGCTCGTCACCCGCACCCACATGGGCGAATCGCAGATCCAGGTGTTGCCGCTGTCCAGCTTCGAGTACGGCGAACTGCGTCCGCTGCGCGACGCCGCCGCGCTGCTGCACGGCTTGCTGCGCGAAGGCGCGAAGATCGTCCGCGGTAATCGGGAGGAACCCGTCGCCAACTTCGCCCAGGCCCACGCCTGGCTGCTGGAGGAAGCGAAGAAAGGCCGCCAGATCCAGCGCTTCAAGGGCCTCGGCGAAATGAATCCGGAACAGCTGTGGGAAACCACCGTGAACCCCGACAGTCGCCGCCTGCTGCAGGTGCGGATCGAAGACGCGGTCGCCGCCGACCAGATCTTCAGCACGCTGATGGGCGATGTGGTCGAACCGCGCCGTATCTTTATCGAAGACAATGCGCTGAAGGTGGCGAATCTCGACGTTTGATGTGGGGCGGCTCCAAGCCCGGGCACCATTCGGGGACCGTTTTTGTTCGAGCGCCCATTGTGAGGGCGCCTCCTGTCGATGGATGCGCCCAAAGTCGAAAAAAACTGGAGAACGGCTTTCGAGCGACCGGGCGGGCATGGATAATCGGCCGCGCCAACCTGACGGGCGCGGTGGGCTCAGCGTCATGCAGCCATGCAATTGACGAAAACTTAATCCCCGTCGGATTACAACATCCACCCCGCCGACCGGAGCCGCCACCACGATGACCGACCGACAGAACACGCCTTCCGTCCGCGTCGTCGCGCTGGGTGTCGCCTGCACGCTCCTGCTGAGCGCCTGCGCGACCACCACGTCGTCCACCGGCCGCAAGCAATACGTCGGCGCGGTATCGCAGCAACAGCTCAACCAGTTGGGCGCGCAGGCCTTCGATCAGGCCAAGGGTGAGAAGCCGCTGACCCAGGACGGCAAACAATCGGCCTATGTGCGCTGCGTCGTCGACGCCATCGTTCGTGAGCTGCCGCCGCAGTGGCAGCAGGGCGGCTGGGAAGAAGCGGTGTTCGTCGACAAGAGTCCCAACGCTTTCGCGCTGCCGGGCGGCAAGGTCGGTGTGTACACCGGCATTTTCGACGTCGCCCGCAACCAGGATCAGCTTGCGGCCGTGATCGGTCACGAGATCGGCCACGTGGTCGACAATCACCACAACGAGCGCATCACCCGGCAAATGGGCGCCGCCGGCGCGGTGCAGCTGCTCGGCGTGCTCGCTGGCGCCAAATACGGCGAGAGCGGCTCGAATATCGCCACCCGGGGCGGTAGTCTCCTCGCCCAGGGCGGCTTTCTGCTGCCGGGCACCCGCGAACAGGAAACCGAAGCGGATGTGGTCGGCCAGCGCTTGATGGCGCAGGCCGGATTCGACCCGCGCCAGGCGGTCGACCTGTGGCAGAACATGCTCACCGCCAGCGCCGGCACTCGCCCGCCGGAATGGCTGTCCACCCACCCCGACCCCAAATCCCGCATCGGCGAGCTGCGCAAACGCGCTGATGCGCTGATGCCGACCTACGAACAGTCCCGCGTCGCCGGCCGCAAGCCGAAGTGCGGCTGAGCGTGTTTCTTTCACTTTGCAGCGGTGCGTCCGCACCCATCGTCCCGCCGCGAACGTTCTGAATCAAACCCCGCTTCACCGATTCCGCCGTTTCCAACGTCACTCCGACCCGAGAATCTCCATGACCGCTTCCGCTTTCCGTGTCCTTCCCAGAACCGCCCTCAATGCCGCCATCGCGCTGCTGATCGGTAGCGCCTTCGCCGGCAGCGCCATTGCGCAGGACAGTGAAGTGGGCGACGAATACGACGACAAGCCGAAATCGGCCAGTATGTCCGGCAGCGCCGCCGCCGCCGCCGAACGCGCGCGCCAGCGCAAAGCCGAAGCCAAGAACAAGGCCAACACCCAACCGTCGCAATACCCGCAGGCGACACGCACCGAGCCGGCGAAACAGCCGGTGTCCGGAAAAGATGCGAAAACGGCAAACGCGATCCAGGCCGATTACGACGCCAAGAAATACGCCGAAGTGTTGAGCAAAGTCGACGCCTTCGCCGCTGCCGGCTCGACCAATACCTACCTGCAGAGCTATCTCTATCAGCTCGCGGCCAGCGCGGCGACATCAATGGACGATAACGCCAAGGGTGCTGAATACTTCAAGAAAACCATCGATGCGAATGGCCTCGACAACAACGGCCATTACCAGATCATGTTCAATTACGCGATCACGCTCAACCAGTTGGATCGTTCCGCCGATGCGCTCGCCACCATCGACCGCTTCTTGAATGAAACCAAGAGCGAAAAGACCGAAGCGATCGCGCTCAAGGCATACCTCCTCAGCCAGTTGGACCGTCCTGCCGAAGGTGCTGCCCTGTACGAAAAGATCCTGGCGGCCAATCCAGCGGATCGCTCCGTGCTCATGAATGCCGTCGCCCTGTATCAGCAGGCCGACAATTTCGACAAGGCCAATGCACTGCTGGAAAATGCCCGGAAACAAGGCCTTTTGACCGACGGCAAGGAATATCGTGCGCTGTTCGTCGGCTACATCAACGCAGAGAAGTACGCGCAAGCGCAGGCGGTCTTGGAAGAGGGCGTGGCCAAGGGTGCGATCAAACCCTCGCAGACGCTGGCCAATGATTATTCGATCATCGCCCAGAGCTATTACGCCGACGACAAAGTGCCGCAGACCATCGATTTTTATTCGCGTGCCGCCAAAGTCGCGACCGATGGCGAAGCGTCGTTGAACCTCGCCAAGGTATTGCGTAACGAAGATCGTTTGAGCGAGGCCAAGGCCGCCGCGCGCGAAGCGCTCGCCAAGGGCGTCAAAAAGCCGAAGGACGCCAACGATATTCTGGCCCTGCCCGGCGGAAAGTAAGGCGGGGCTTGCCAATCCCTCATGCGTCGAGAGAACTCGACGCACGAAGGGGTGTTGGTAAGTCCGGCCGCGATTGGTATAAGCTTACAGATTCCCGCGACTGGCTCTCATATGGGAGGCAGTTGCGGTTCGACCATTCCGGGGTATGGTGGTTTGGGGTCGGGTTCATCTTCATGGATAGATCGCGAACGCGACACCGAGCCAGTACCACGAATCCGCTAAACCGAGCCTGCTGCGCATGACCCAACACTTGCCGACACACGACAAGCGCGACCGCGAAGAACCCGGCCTGAACTGGTCGAGGATCACCGCTATCAGCTTCGCTATTGCGCTGCATATCGCGGCGCTCATGTTGTTGCTGGTCCCGGTGACTCCGCCGGGCGCCGAGCAGGAAGAAGAACAGAACACCAGCGTCGTCATCATCGAGCCGCCACCGCCGCCGCCGCCGCCGCCGCCGCCGCCGCCGGAGCCGCCAAAAGAAATCAAACTCACGCCGCAGGAAACACCGCGCCCGGTGATTGAGCCGCCGCCGGAAGAGCCGCCGCCGGTGACCTTCGACGAACCGTCCCCGGTCGACACCCCGGCGCCGCCGCCTGCGCCCCCGGCCCCGCCAGCGCCTCCGGCACCGACGGGTCCCCCGCGCAATAACAGCGATCTTCGCGGCAGCATCTGCGTACGTCCGCCGGATGGTCAGCTTGCCGCTGCGATCTCGCGCGCCGGTCGTGGCGCCAAGATGCGCATCAAGATCAACTACGAAGCGGATGGTCGTGTGACCGACGCCTCCATCGAAGTCGGCAGCAGGGATCGCGATCTTGATCGTGCCGCGCTGACGTGGGCCAAAAAAGTGAAGCTCTGCCCGGGCGCAGCAGGCGTCGGCATTCTGCCGCTCGACCTGACGCTCCCTGATTGACCCGTACCCGAATGTAATCCGCCCGTAATCCGATTGACCCGTTAGCTCTGAGCCGTTGAATCGTTCCTTCCACACACAAGAAAGGTAAGCGTCATGCTGCAGGAAACCACCGCCGCCGCAACCGGGGGCAACAGCGCCGCCGCTCTGAAGCAGATGGGTGTCGACCATCTGGTTGCAGAGATGATGTCCCACCCTGGCGACTACGTCGTCCAGCTCGCAGTTGCCGCCACCCTGGTCATCATGTCCGCGATGTCCTGGTACTGGATCGTGGTCAACTTCATCAAGAACACCAACCTCCGCCGTCGCGGCGACAACGTGACCAGCACATTCTGGGAAACCCCGAATGCGCAGGACTCGATCCGATTCATGGAAGAGCAGCCCAAGAGCGAACCCTTCTCGAAGATCGCGCTCGACGCCGCCCAGGCCGCCGCGCACCATCAGCGCCATGAAGGTTCGCGCCTGGTCGAGTCCCTCAATCGCTCCGAGTTCGTTGACCGCGCTCTGCGCCAGGCTGTCACCCGCGAATCGATGGGCCTCGAAAGCGGCCTGACCGTCCTCGCCACCGTGGGTTCCACCGCACCGTTCGTGGGTCTGCTCGGTACCGTGTGGGGCATCTACGGCGCCCTGATCAAGATCGGTGCGACCGGCCAGGCCTCGATCGACGCCGTTGCCGGCCCGGTCGGTGAAGCGCTGATCATGACCGCCGTCGGTCTGTTCGTCGCCATCCCGGCGGTGCTCGCGTACAACTTCTTCGTGCGCAGCAACCGCATCACCAACAACAAGTTCGACACCTTCGCGCACGATCTGCACGACTTCTTCGCAACCGGCGCACGCGTCGGCGAAGTCGGCGCCAAGCGCTGATCCACGCGACGATCGAACCCTCGACGGAGTACAGCCATGTCCTTCAGTACCGGTAACGACAGCGGCGGCCCGATGTCAGAAATCAACGTCACGCCCCTCGTGGACGTGATGTTGGTGCTGTTGATCATCTTCATGATCACGGCGCCGCTGATGTCGCACAAAACGAAGGTCGAGCTGCCGCAGGCGACCCTCAATGACACTGAAGCCAAGGTTCAGCCTGCGATGCCGATCACGGTCGCCGTCACCGAGGAAGGTCGTTATTTCCTCAACGACGAGCCGATGACCCGCGAACTGCTGGAAAGCCGGCTTTCGGTCGAAGCCCAGAAAGTGCCGCAGCCGGCGGTCAACATCCGCGGCGACAAAACCACCCGTTACCGTTACGTCAACGACGTGGTCAACATCGCCCAGGCCCAGGGCATGCGCAAAGTCGGCTTCGTCGCTACCCGCGAACGCAACTGACGCCCACAGACCGAGAACAGACGCATGGCATTCGCATCCAACTCCGGTGGCGGCCCGATGGCCGACATGAACGTCACGCCCCTCGTGGACGTGATGCTTGTGCTGTTGATCATCTTCATGGTGACCGCACCGATCCTGTCCTACCCGATCGACATCGATCTGCCGCAGCGGACCAACAACCCGCCGGAAAATCCGAAGGAACCGCCCGAGCCGATCAAGCTGCGTATCGACGCCTCGGGAACGGTGTTCTGGAACGACAGCCCGACGCCGGTGACAGCACTGCGCAGCATGATGAGCAGCGAAATCGAGCGTGATCCAACCAACCAGCCCACCCTCGAAATCGACATGAACGAGGATGCGCAATACGAAATCCTCGCGAAGGTTTTGGCTGCCGCGAAGAACGCCGATATGAAGAAGATCGGTTTCGTGAAGAAGTAAATCGCAACACCGGCCGGCGGTGGACCTGCAGCCCACCGCCGACCTGTAAACCGCTTGCCTCAATTCAGACGCCGCCCCACCGGGCGGCGTTTTTTTTGGCTGCCCGGGGGGCTTGCCGGTTGGGCGGCGGCGCGAGTAACGTGGAACCGCACTCAACCGAGAGGAGCAGGCCCATGGCATTCGCACAAGCAGAATCCCGGCAGGACGCCATTTCGGCAATGAACATCACGCCATTGGTGGATGTGATGTTGGTGATGCTGGTGATCTTCATGGTCACTGCCCCCGTGTTCAGTCAGGCCATTCCGCTACCGCTGGCCGGCAAGCCGCCGCTCGTAGAGAAAACGCCTCTGCCACCGATCGAACTTCGGATCGATGCTGCGGGCGAAGTCTTTCTGTCGGGTCAGCCGGTACCGGTTTCGGCGCTGCCATCGATGTTTTCGGCAGAAATCGAGCGCGGTGGGGCACAGCTGCCGTTGTTGAAGATCGACGCCAACGGCGAGGCGGACTATCAGGTCATCGCCAAGGTGTTGGCCACCGCGCAGAACGCGGGTCTGAGCAGCATCAGTTTCAAACGATAAGCGTCATTGTGATCACGGGCGGTAGCATGCCGCTCGTGACGCGCATCAGCGTCCGTCGATGACGGCCAGATAGCGCTTCACGGTCGCATCGAGCCCCGCATACAGCGCTTCGCTGATCAGTGCGTGGCCGATCGACACTTCAAGCACGCCGGGCACATCGCGCAGGAACCGGCCCAGATTCGCTTCACTCAGATCGTGGCCCGCATTGATGCCGAGTCCATGCGTGGCCGCATCGCGTGCGGTATTCGCGAACGCTTCCAACTGCAATTCGGGGGTGCCGGCGGCGAAGACTTCGGCATACGGGCCGGTGTACAGCTCGATGCGATCGGCGCCGCTGGCGGCCGCTGCTGCGGTATCGGCGCCGGCATCCGCGAACAGACTGACGCGGCAGCCCAGCGCTTTCAGGGCAGCGACCTGCGTGCGCAGGCCGTCGAGGTCGTGGACGAAATCGAAGCCGTGGTCCGAAGTGAGTTGACCATCACCGTCCGGGACGAGCGTAGCCTGCGCGGGATGCGTTTCCGCGCACAATGCATGGAAGCCCGGATATCCCGCGCGCGCCGACGCGAACGGATTGCCTTCGAGATTGAATTCGACGCCATAACGTCGCGTCAGTTCGGCGAGTCGATAGACATCATCGGCGCGGATATGACGCGCATCGGGCCGTGGATGTACGGTGATGCCATGCACGCCTGCGTCCAGGCAGACGCGGGCAGCAGTGACCACATCCGGATCGTGGCCGCCGCGCGAATTGCGCAGTACGGCGATCTTGTTGACGTTGACGCTGAGAACGGTCAAGGCGGTGCAGTAGTAAAAGACAGGCGAAAGCCGCTCACGACTGCGCGGTATCGCCCGCGCCGGGCGTTGCTGTAGCGGCGGCGGCTTCCGCACGCTTGGCCTCGGCCTGCTCGCGCAGCCTGCGCAGTTCCTGTGGATCGATCAGCATGGTTTCGCTGCGGGCGCTGTTGCCGACGCGCTGCGCCAGCAGACCCATGATCGCGAAGATGCTCAGGCCCAGCGACGCCAGCACACAGAGGATCACCATCGCCATCGAGGTGGCATTGAGTGCGACCATGAACAGGCCGACAGCGATGAGAAGAAAGAGCCAAGGCATGGGGCGCGTCCTTACCGGAAGGGGTGCCGGGGGAATGGGGGACGGGCGTCAGTCTACTCCGGAGCTGCACCGCGCCGACAGGCCGCCGGCCGGCCGGGCCCTGCCGTCCGTCGCCGCTGCGGTGCCGGCCTACAGCAACGGCGACATCAGCCGGGCCAGCGCTTCCGGCAAGCGGGTGCTGAACAGCGGTCGCCGCCGATCGGTTCTTACCCGGGGCGCGCTGGCGAACTCGCCCTCGATCAACTTCGCCACCCGTTCGCCCAGATCAAGATCCTGGAACAACACCGACACTTCGAAGTTCAGGCGGAAACTGCGGTGGTCGAAATTCGCGCTGCCCACGATCACCGACGCGTCGTCCACCAGCAGCGCTTTGGTGTGCATCATCCGTGGCCCGTATTCGTAGATCTTCACGCCCGCAGCGAGCAGGTCGTCGTAATACGAGCGCGCAGCCAACGTGACCAGACGCGAATCGCTCATTCGCGGCACGACCAGTCGCACGTCGAGACCGCCGAGAGCGGCCGATGTCAGCGCCATCATCGCCGCTTCGCCAGGGACGAAGTAGGGCGTGATCAACCATACGCGTTGGCGCGCGCCGTGGATGAGGCTGACGTGCAGGCGGTGGATCGCTTCCCACGATGAATCCGGGCCCGAGGTCAGCACCTGCGCCGAGATCGTGCCGGGCAGGCCTTCCGGCAACGTGCGCGCGATATCGGAAATGAAATCGCGCTCGCCGGTGACGTAGACCCAATCCTCGGCGAATACCAGCTGCAGCGCGCGCACCGTATCGCCTTCGATACGCAGATGCAGGTCGCGGTAGGCATCGCTGTGCAGGCGTTCGTTTTCGTCGTCGGTGATGTTGATGCCGCCGGTATAGGCGACAAGGTTGTCGATCACCACGATCTTGCGGTGCGTACGCATGTTCAACCACGGGCGCGACCAGAATCTCCAGAACCGCGTCGGATGGAACCACGCGAGCTCGCCGCCGGCATCGATCAGCGGCGCGAGGAATCCCCGCGAACATTGTCCGGAGCCGATCGCGTCCAGCAGCAGACGCACGCGCACGCCGCGCTTGGCACAGGCTACAAGCGCGTCGCGCAGCGCAGTGCCGCTGCGATCCGGCGTGAAGATGTAGTACTCCAGATGCACATGATGCCGCGCGCAGGCAATATCCTCGATCAGTGCGTCGTACTTCGCCGCACCGTCGATCAGCAGGCGCACATCGCGCGCGGTGCTGGGGGCGAGTCCGGTCGCAGCCTGCGCGAGTTTCGCGAGTTCCAGCGCTTCGGGCGAACAGGCCGCGCTGCAGACTGCGTTGCCGAGCGCATCGCCTTCCAGCCGACTGCGCGCGCGCCGCAGACGCTGACGCTGGATCTTCTGCGGCCCGAGCAAGTGATAGATCGCGAAACCGACGTACGGCAACAGCGCCAGACCGAGCAGCCAGCTCAACGTCGCCACCGGCTCGCGCTTCTGCAGCACGATCCAGCCGCCAAGCAGAATCAGATACGTCGCCCAACCGATCAACAGCACAGGACCGATCTTCGACCCGATCACCGGGATGTGGTGCAGCCAGTCCCACAGCCAACCCCAGATTTCGAACATGCCGGAGAACTCCGTCGCAGCGATTGCGACTTGCGCGCGCTAGCCTACTCCGATGGCACAAGGCGGCAAAGTCGACGACGCGACCCACAACCTGCTGCGCAGCGGGCCGATGAAAGGCCGTGGTGCGGCGTCGTTCGTGCGCGGACGTTTCGAGAAGACCGTTGCTGAAGCCGAAGACGATGGCTGGGGCTCGGTCTATGCCAGCGACGAAGACGGCGCAGCTCCATTACCCAGGCAACTGCGCACCGAAGTCACCGAAGAACGCGCGCGCAGCATCGTCAACCGCAACCAGTCGCCGGACATTCCGTTCAGTCAATCGCTCAATCCCTACCGGGGCTGCGAGCACGGCTGCGTGTACTGTTTCGCGCGGCCCTCGCATGCCTACCTCGATCTGTCGCCGGGCCTCGATTTCGAAACGAAGCTGTACGCGAAGACCAATGCCGCCGAATTGCTGCGCAGGGAATTCGCGCGCAAAAGCTATCGCTGCTCGCCGATCTCGCTCGGCATCAACACAGACGCCTACCAGCCGATCGAACGACGCTACCGCATCACCCGGCAACTGCTGGAAGTGTTCGCCGAATGCCGGCATCCGGTGAGTCTGATCACCAAGAGCGCGCTGATCCAGCGCGATATCGATCTGCTTGCGCCGATGGCGAAGCAGGGCCTGGTGACGGTGTATGTCTCGATCACTTCGCTCGACAACCAGCTATCGTCGAAGCTCGAACCGCGCGCCGCCGCGCCGCATGCGCGCCTGAAGACCGTGCAGGCGCTGCACGAAGCCGGCATTCCCGTCGGCACGATGGTGGCGCCGATCATTCCGATGATCACCGACCGCGAGATCGAACACATCCTCGAAGCGGCCTACGCACACGGTGCGCGCGCCGCCGGCTATGTGCTGCTGCGCCTCCCGCATGAACTCAAAGAAGTGTGGCGCGAATGGCTGGCGCTGCATTACCCGGAACGCGCCGCCCACGTGATGAGCCTCGTGCAGCAGATGCGAGGCGGCAAGGACTACGACAGCGCCTACGGCACCCGCATGCGCGGCGAAGGTCCGTTCGCGGATCTCATCGCGATGCGCTTCGCCAAAGCGTACAAACGGATCGGGTTCGGAAGGTTGCCGGCGTTGGATTGTTCGAGGTTTCTGCCGCCGTCGGCGTTGCCGATCAACTCGCCGCAGGGGTCGTTGTTCTGAATCCGCCGGTTGCGCCTCTCCCCGTGCCCGGGGAGAGGACGCAGGCGCAGCAATGCGCTACGGGCTGGTACCGAAGCGGATGCGTTCGGCGCCGCCCAGCGGATCGTCGGCGCTGCTGATCAGGCAATTGGTCTGGGCGTTCAATTCCAGGATCAGATTGCTTACCGGCGATGCGAACTGGTCGTTCACGCTGAACAGCACGCCGTACAGTGGCAACGGGCCCGGTTTTGGCGTCATGTACAAACCGAACGCGTACTGGCCGTAGATGCCCAGCGGATGCAGCGCGTAGGTCTTGCCCATCAGCGTCGACTTGGCCGACATGATCAACGTCTGCGTGTTGATGTTGTAGGTGCTGTGCACTTTCTGGCCCAGCACTTTCGCGAACTGCGTGGCGCAGATCTGGTCCTTGGAAGGGTCGGGTGAACCGTTCTTCTGCAAACCTTTCGCGGTCTTCAACAACAACGTCACATCGCCGGTATGCACCGGATTTGCGGCCTGTGCCGACGACATGGCCATCCCGACGACGACGAACGATGCGGCCAGCGCTGTGGTGGTCGAACGAAGCATGGTGTTCTCCTTGAATGATGCGGTGACGATCGGATGCGCGGCCCGCGTCGTGTCGACGTTGCCGAAATCCCCGCGGACAGCCTGCGGGCCATCGCGCATCCGTGATACGCCCCGCCGCGCGCGAATACAACGGGGAAGCCACGCGATCGTGCAAAAACACCGGAAAACCTGTCATAAACGGCAGGGTGGCCGTATCCCGAGTGGGTGTGAACAGCGGCTCTTCGGTGTCATCGGCACGCCTGGTGCAGGCCACCGGCAAGTGGTTTCCACGGAATATCCAACGACATCTAAGCAGCGCTTCGCCTCTGCTCGCGGTGCTTGCTCCGCCCGCTGGAGTGGGTGAGAGAAGTTTCCGTTGGTTTCGGCGAGAGGGATGGCGGGCCGGGACCCGTCGTATGACTGCATCGACATGAATACGAAGGTTGTCACGCCTTCCCGTACAACACTTCCGCGCGCTGGAACAAAACCCAGCTCGTCGCAATGAACTTGTCGCCGCCCTTCGGTCGATTGCCGCGATGCGTGTGGGTGAAACCGGCGGGGGCGATCAGCAGCGAGCCGGTCTGCGGCTTGACCTTGCGGTCCTGGTACATGAATTCGGTTTCGCCTTCCTCGAACTCGTCGTTGAGGTACAGCGTCCACAGCAGGTGGCGGTGCAGGGTTTCGCAGCTCGCGTCGCGCGGGTACTGCTCGCAGTGCCAGTAAGGGTAGCCGCCTTCGTCGGCGCGGTACCACTGCAGGTTGATGCTGGCCGGGCGCAGGCAGGCGCGGATCAGCTCGATGATGCCGGCGTCGTCCTTCGCGACCATGTCTTCGGCCGACAGCCGCCGCAGCTTGCCGTCCGGGCCGGGCTGCTGGAGCATCAGCGGCGCGATCAACGTTTGCGGGTATTCGCGCAGGTAGCGGATCAGGCTGCCGAGCATGGCCATGTTCAACGCTTCTTCGACCTGCTGCCACTCCGGGTTGCCGGAGATGGTGATGTCGCGGCTGTGCTTGAGCTCGGGATAGATGCCGCCGCCGACCTGTCCGGGGCGCAGCCCGTTGCTCTCGCGGATGTAGCCGACGATCTGGGCGCAGGTCTCGCGCGGCAACGCCTCCGGGGTGATGGTGATGAAATCCTTGTCGCTCATGACGGTCGCTCCGTGGGTTGGGCGTCGAATGCAGGCTGGCGGGTGACGCCCTGCTCCCGGACCGGGTCATGGCGGCAGGCGCATTTTCACCTACCGGGACGCCGATGTCGTCCCGGGCGGCAAGAGACGGGAAAGGCCGGTTTCGCCGCAGTCTTTTCCGCTAAGTGTTTGCCCGCGAACACTTTCCCGGGCATAATGCGCGGCTCGTTATGCCCGGCCGCTTCATTACGGTCGGAGGGCCGGCCCGCGATGCCGCCCGCCAGCGCAGCGACACCAAACACATCCCGTCTCGCAAGGTGGCTGTCCGGACCGATCCATCGTCCGTGCCGACACCGGGGCCGCCGTCTCCCGGGCTATGGGAGGCCACCGCAGATCGCACGATCCGTCGCGCGTTCTTATCGATAGAGGTACGTATGTCCCGCGAATGCCAAGTGACCGGCAAGCGCGTGCAGAGCGGCAACAACGTCTCGCACGCCAACAACAAGACCCGCCGCCGCTTCATGCCCAATCTCCACGAACGCCGCTTCTGGGTGGCTTCCGAGAACCGCTGGGTGAAGCTCCGCGTCTCCGCCAATGCCCTGCGCACCATCGACAAGAACGGCATCGATGCCGTGCTCGCCGATCTCCGCGCACGCGGCGAAAAGATCTGAGGAGGATTCAACCATGGCTTCCAAACGCGACAAAATCCGCCTGATTTCCTCGGCCGGTACCGGTCACTTCTACACGACCGACAAGAACAAGAAGAACACGCCTGCCAAGATGGAGATCAAGAAGTACGATCCCGTCGTCCGCAAGCACGTGATGTACAAGGAAGGCAAGATCAAGTAAGTCCGATGATCTTGTTCGACTTCCACGAAGCCCGCCGCATGGCGGGCTTCGTCGTTTCCGGGATATCGCACCGCCCCATTTCCAATACCCGTCGCTGCCGCATGGATTCACGCCGATATGCGTACGAAATCCATCGTCCAATTGGTTTCCCAGGTGCTTCCGCCATCCGCTGAAAAGGCCTGTTCCCACCGCGCGGCGCCCGCGTCGAGAAGTGTCCAGGTGAAACGGACTTTGATCGGCATGCCGTCGAACGTGTCGTCTGCATAAAACAAGCCTGTTCGATGCTCGAATCGCCCCACGACAGGCGTATCGAGTCGATGCGGTCGTCGCCCATCCAGCCACCAGATCGACCACAGACCTGTCGCGGGATCGAACGAACGCAGCGTCGCCGCCCGGTATGGACCTTCTGGCAGGTCGAGCACGTTGTCGTCGACGTTGCCGAAGCCGCCGAGGATCTTGCGGGCGGTCGTCGAACCTTCGAATTCGACCCAATCGCGACAAGCCACGAGGCGTTCCTTGAGACGCCGGTGATGGACGCGCCAATCGCCGATGAAGAAATCGAAATCGCCCGCACTGGACGTGTGCCGATCGGTCATGACACCCGCGTCCAGTCCATGAACCACTGTCTTGCCAGGTCTTGCCGTCGTCGTAGGAAGACGCGGACCGCCAGCCCGGCGGCGGCGGTTTTCAGCAGGGTGCGACGGGAGTCGTCGGCGGGTGTCTGGCTCATGGCGGCATGAGATTCGGGACACCCACTTCGAGCGACCCACCGACTTCGATCTCGCCGTCTGGTGGTCGGCGGAGACCGCGCGCTTCGAAGCCGGGCTGCGTCCCGGCATCGCACAACTGCGGGCGACGACGTTGGGGCTGAAGCGGCTGTCGCAGCTCGGCGCATTCGCGCAGCGCGCGGTGCAGACGGCGGCGCCGGCCGACGACGAGGGTTGGTCGTGTCTATCGCTGCCGATCGAAACCATCGATCACGCCGCGCTGACGCTGCTTGGGATCGGTCCGGAAGTCGTGGTGCTGGCGCCGGACACGCTGCGGCTGCGATTGCGCAAACTTGCGGACGATGTCGTTCGTCGCTGCGGATGAACGCCCCGACTTTCGTCGAAGCCGCCCGTCCGTGACGGCGCGCGCCGTACACTCGCCGGACTGCTGTTTCTCGAGGCGCGCATGATTCCGGGCTGGGTACTGTTGCTGGTGTCGCTGGGCTATGTGGGCGTGCTGTTCGCGGTCGCGTACCTGGGCGATCTGCGCGGCGCGATGCCGCGCTGGCGCTGGGCGCGGCCATTGATCTATTCGCTGGCGCTGGCGGTCTACTGCTCGTCGTGGACGTTCTACGGCGCGGTCGGCACCGCCGCGCGCACCGGACTCGGTTTCCTGCCGATCTATCTCGGTCCGCTGCTGATGCTGATGTTCGGCTGGCGCATTCTCGAACGCCTCGCTTTGATCTCCGGCGAACACCGCATCGTGTCGATCGCCGATTTCCTGTCGTCGCGCTACGGCCGCGCACCCGGGCTCGCGGCGCTGGTCGCGGCAGTGGCACTGACCGCCGCCGTGCCTTACGTCGCACTGCAGTTCAAGGCGGTGGCGATGAGCGTCGAGGTGCTGGCGCCGGGCAGCGACGACGCGCTGTTCGCCGATCCCGCGCTGTATGTCGCGCTGCTGCTTGCGGCGTTCGCGATCCTGTTCGGCACGCGCCAGATCGACGCCACCGAACATCATCGCGGCATGGTGCTGGCGGTGGCGCTGGAGTCGCTGGTGAAGCTGCTCGCGTTCGTCGCGATCGGCATCTTCGCGCTGTTGCATCTGCCCGGCGATGCGCCGCTGGGCGCGCGCGTCGCGGAAGCCGCGCGCGTGGTGACCGCACCCGGATTGCCCACCGGTTTCATCGCCCAGACATTGATCGCGTTCGCCGCGATCATCTGTCTGCCGCGCCAGTTCCATGTCGCGGTGGTGGAATGCCAGGACTCCGCCGATATCCGCCCGGCGCGCTGGCTGTTCGGCGGTTATCTCGTGATCTTCAGTTTGTTCGTCGTGCCGATCACCCTGGCGGGACAGTCGCTGCTGGCGGGCAGCGGCATCTCGCCCGACACGTACGTGCTCGCGCTGCCGCTGGCGCTGGATCAGGAAGCGCTGGCGCTGCTGGCCTACATCGGCGGGTTTTCCGCGGCGACCGGCATGGTGATCGTGTCCAGCGTCGCGCTCGCAACCATGGTCAGCAACGATCTGGTGATGCCGCTGTTGCTGCGTAGCGGCGCGCTGTCAGTGAGTACCGAAGAGCATGGCGGCATCGATCGCCAGGTGCTGTGGGTGCGGCGCGCGACGATCCTGGCGCTGGCGCTGATGGCCTATGGCTACCACCGCAGCGCAGCGGCCGGCGACAGTCTCGCGCAGCACGGTCTGCTCGCATTCGCGGCGGTGGCGCAATTCGCGCCGGCATTGATCGGTGGTCTTTATTGGCGTGGTGCCAGTCGTGCCGGTGCGTTCGCCGGACTGCTGCTCGGCGCGCTGACCTGGGCGTACACGCTGCTGTTGCCGGCGCTGGCGCAGAGCGGCGTGGTCGGCAGCGACTGGATCGAACAAGGTCCGCTCGGCATCGCATGGCTGCGCCCGCGACAGTTGTTCGGCCTGACCGGCTGGGATCCGCTCACCCACGGCGTGTTCTGGTCGCTGCTGTTCAATGTCGGCGCGCTGTTCCTGGTCTCGGCGCAACGCCGGCCGCGCCTGCAGGAACAATTGTTGGCCGCGACCTATCTCGATCCCTACGCGCAGCGCTCGCCGTTGGGCCCCGGCGGGTGGGCGGGCAGCATCCGCAGCGGCGATCTGCTGGCCTTGGCCGAACGCATCCTCGGCGAGCGTCATGCGCGCCGCGCCTTCGACGAATACGCGCAGGGCCAAGGCCGTCAATGGCAGCCGGAACAACTCGCCGACCGAGCACTGATGCAATTCACCGAACGGCAGCTGGCGTCCGCGATCGGCGCGGCGTCGGCGCGGCTCACGCTCACCAGCGCACTGCGCGGCTCCGGCATGGAGCTGGGCGAAGTGGTATCGCTGCTCGACGAAGCCAGCCAGGAATTGCGCTTCAACCGCCAGGTGCTGTCGACGACGCTGGAGAACATCAGCCAGGGCGTGAGCGTGGTCGATGCCGACATGTGTCTCATCGCATGGAACCGCCGCTACCAGGACATGCTCGGTTATCCCGACGGCATGCTTTACGTCGGCCGGCCGATCGCCGAACTGATCCGCTGGAATGCCGAACGCGCGGAATTGAGCGTCGGCGATCCGGCCATCATCGACCTCAGCAACATCGACGGCCGCGAAGAACAGGTGCGGCGCCGGCTGGAGCATCTGCGCGTGGGCCAGCCGTACGTGTACCAACGCGTGCGCGGCAACGGTCAGGTGATCGAAATGCGCGGACAGCCGCTGCCGGGCGGCGGCTATGTCACCAGCTTCAGCGACATCACCGATTACAAACGCGCCGAGCAGGCCTTGCGCGATATCAACGAAACATTGGAACAGCGCGTCGAACTGCGCACCCGCGAAGCCGAAGCCGCGCAGCAGTCGAAGACCCGCTTCCTCGCCGCCGTCAGCCACGACGTGCTGCAGCCGTTGAACGCCGCGCGCCTGTTCGCATCGGCGCTGCGCGAAACCACCGACAACGACGAGCGCACGCATCTGGCCGAACGCGTCGATACCGCACTGCGCGCGGCCGAAGATCTGCTCGACGGCCTGCTCGATGTGTCGCGGCTCGATGCCGGCGCATTGCAACCGGAGCTCACCCATTTCGATGCCGCTGAACTGCTGCAGGAACTGGCCGCGCAGTACGCACCCAGCGCAGCGGGTCGCGGTCTTGCGCTGCGCGTGCATGCGGGTGCTGACATCTTCGTGCGCAGCGACCGTCGCCTGTTGCGGCGTGCGCTGCAGAACTTCCTCGCGAACGCCTTGCGCTACACCCGCGAAGGCGGCGTGCTGCTCGGTCTGCGTCGTCGCGGGCAACAGATCGAATGCCAGGTGTGGGACACCGGCCCCGGCATTCCGGAACATCATCTGACCCAGATCTTCGAGGAATTCCGCCGCTTCGATCAGCCCGGCGTCGGCGGCGAACGCGGCCTCGGCCTCGGCCTGTCCATCTGCCAACGCATCGCGCGCACGCTGGATCATCCGCTGCGCGTGAACTCGCGCGTGGGCAGCGGCAGCGTGTTTTCGATCCGCGTACCGGTCGGCGCGATCACCCGGCAACCGGTGCTGCGCGAGATCGTGCCGGCCCCCGACGCGCTCGCCGGCCTGCGCGTGCTCTGCGTCGACAACGACCCGGAAATCCTCGACGGCATGCGCGCTCTCCTCGGCCGCTGGAAAGCGATCGCACTCACCGCCGCAACCGTCGACGAAGCGCTGGCGCATATCGACAGCAGCGATCCCGAATCGCTACCGGATGTCGCCCTCGTCGATTACCACCTGCACGATCGGCTCGATGGTCTTGGCGTCATTGCGGAACTGCGTCGTCGTGCGAAACGCGATTTGCCTGCGGCGCTGTTGACCGGCGATGGCAGCGACACGTTGAAGCACGCTGCGCGCGAATACGGATGCGCGGTATTGACCAAGCCGGTGAAGCCGGCGTCGTTGCGGGCTTGGTTGGGGGCGTGGGGGTGATGGGGAGGCGAGGGTTTAAGAATTGATTTGATCACATCAGCAGTTAACGCCGAAAGGATAAAATGGTGCAGAATCAACACACAGTAAACATTGAGCCGCCGAGATACAGCCATGCTTAAGCAGTTGACTATCAAAAACCTAACAGTTTTCCCAAATGCAGAACTAACGTTTGGTAGGCGACTGAATGTAATTGTTGGCGAAAACGGGGCAGGTAAAACACATCTTTTAAAGATGGCATATAGCGTTCTTGCTGCGAGCTATGAAGACGGAAAAAGACCGAATACAACGGCGCCGACTAAAACCCAACTGCAGACTAGAATTGCTGAAAAAATAGT
>JBAQRU010000283.1:0-8351 GCA_049296025.1 Lysobacteraceae bacterium
GTACTGGGTTCCGCTGGCGTCGTCGGTCTGGTGCTGGGCTTCGCCTTTCGGGAAATCGCCGAAAACTACATCGCCGGCATTCTGCTCAGCGTGCGCCGGCCGTTCGAACCCGGCGATCACGTGATCATCGAGAACCGCGAAGGCAAAGTGATCTCCGTCAACTCGCGCGCCACCGTATTGATGACCCTCGACGGCAATCATCTGCAACTGCCCAACAGTCTGGTATTCAAGTCTGTGGTGCTGAACTACAGCAAGAATCCGAAGCGTCGTTTCGATTTCAGCATGCTGATCGACAGCAACCAATCGATCCGGGAATCGCAGACCCTGGCGATGGCCGCGATCGCGAAGATCGAGGGTGTGCTGGACGAACCCTCGCCGGCCTGGACCGTGGTCGAATTCGGCGCAGCAGGCATCCAACTACGTTTCTACGGCTGGGTCGACCAGCGCGAAACCGACATCGGGAAAGTCCGCAGCGAAGCGATACGCGGGGTTAAATCCGCGTTCGCGGATGCCCGCATAGAAGCGCCGCGGACGACTTACCACATCGTGACCTCCCGGCAGCGCGATGCGCAGGAAGTCGATGCGATGATCGAGCCCGAAAACGGGGCGGACATTTCGGTCAATCGCGACATCGATGTACAGGTCGCGGCGGCGCGTGAGGGCGCCGTCGGGCAGAATCTGCTGCAGCCGGAGCCGGCCCCGCGTTGATCGCTCGCCGCAGTGCCTGCAGATTTCGATACGTATGCAGCCTTACCGGGAAACCATCCCCGGATGCATCAGGCAAGCGATTCGGAGCAGGATCGCGAGTTCAGTCGCTGATAAAGCGAAAGCCCCGCGATCGCGAGGCTTTTGTTCATGGCTTGGCTTGCATGGTGCCGGAAATAGGAATCGAACCTACGACCTCATCATTACGAATGACGCGCTCTACCAACTGAGCTATTCCGGCGTTGGAGTGCAATTCTAGGTTTTCCGGGCGGTTGCGGTCAATCGACCAATTGCACCCGCAGTTCCTTGGGCAGCGCGAAGACCATGTCTTCGGGCTTGCCATCCAGTTCGCGCAGGCCGCCAGCCCCCAGTTCGCGCAGCCGGGCGATCACCCCTTGCACCAGCACGTCGGGGGCGGAAGCGCCGGCAGTAACGCCGATATGCCGGCGGCCGTCTATCCAGCGCGGGTCGATTTCGTCGGCGCCGTCGATCAGATAGGCCTCCACCCCTTCCCGCTCCGCCAGTTCGCGCAGCCGGTTGGAGTTGGAGCTGTTGGGCGAACCCACCACCAGCACCAGGTCGCAGCGCTCGGCCAGCTCGCGCACGGCGTCCTGGCGGTTCTGGGTGGCGTAGCAGATGTCGTCGTTGCGCGGCCCCTGCATGTCCGGGTACTTGGCACGGAGCGCATCGATGATGCTGCGGGTGTCGTCCACCGACAGCGTGGTCTGGGTGGTGTAGGCGAAGTTCTGCGGCTGGGTGATCTGCAGACGCTCGACATCGTCCAGGTCCTCGATCAGATGGATCCTGCCGGTGCCGGCTTCGGCCAACCATTGGCCCATGGTGCCCTCGACCTCGGGATGACCGGCGTGGCCGATCAGCACCACATCGCGACCGGCGCGGCAGTGGCGGGCCACTTCCAGATGCACCTTGGTCACCAGCGGACAGGTGGCGTCGAAGACTTTGAGGCCGCGGCGCGTGGCTTCGGTACGCACGGCCTGGGACACGCCATGGGCGCTGAAGATCACGGTCGCGTTGTCCGGCACTTCGTCCAGTTCTTCGACGAAGACCGCGCCGCGCTGACGCAGGTCTTCCACCACGAATCGATTGTGGACGACTTCATGACGGACATAGATGGGCGCGCCGAGGGTTTCGATCGCACGTTTGACGATCTCGATCGCACGGTCGACGCCGGCACAGAAACCACGGGGATTGGCGAGAATGATGTCCATGCGGAAATTATGCGCTCCCCGCGCCATCGGCCGACTTCTTGTTTCCGCCGAACACACCGAACAGTATCAGCGCGATGGCGCCACCGACGATTGCCGAATCGGCGATATTGAACGAGGGGTAGTAGTAGGCCTCTTTCCAGTGCCACTGGATGAAGTCGACGACGTGGCCGTGCAGCAAACGGTCGATCAGGTTGCCCAGTGCGCCGCCGATCACCAGCGAGAACGGCAGGGCCTCCCGCCAGTGCCCGCGCGCGGTGCGCGACAGCCAGTACGCGAGCACGCCGCTGATGACCAGCGCAAGCGCGGCGAACACGTATTTCTGCCATCCGCCGGCATCGGCGAGAAAGCTGAACGCAGCGCCGGTGTTGTAGCTGCGGAACCAGTTCCAATAACCCCCGATCACCGTCACCGCCTGGTACTCGGGCAGCGTCGTCAGCACCCAATGCTTGGACCATTGATCGAGGCCGATCACCACTGCGGACAGCAGCAGCCAGACAAGGGCGTTGGGTTTGGGGGCTTGTGGTTTTGGTATTTGGGTCATCGTGCGACTGCCGAAATCCGATGGCGCATCAAAACACCGTCATTCCCGCGCAGGCGGGAATCCAGTGACTTCAAGGTGCGGAAAGCAAAGACGCTGGATCCCCGCCTGCGCGGGGATGACAATCAAAGTCAAGAGACTGAATCAAGAGCATCAGAACCACTTCCTTTCTTCGCCCGGACCTTCGACGTTGCTCACGCAGCGGCCACAGATCTCGGGGTGATCGGGATGCGAACCGACGTCGTCGCGGTGATGCCAGCAGCGGATGCACTTGGGCTTGGCACTGACGGCAGCAGCGACCGTATCGCCGCCCTGCACCACCGACACATCGCCGGTGATGAAGAAGAATCGCAATTCATCGGCCAGCGGCGACAGCCAAACGAAGTCTTCAGCACCACAGCGGATCGCGATTTCGGCATCGAGCGCGGCACCGATCTCGCCGCTGGCGCGCATCGGCTCCAGCGTCTTCGCGATCTGTTCGCGCAGCGCAAGCAGGCGATCGAAACGCTCGCCATTCAACGGCGCATCCATCGGCAGCGGCGCCAACCCCTCGTACCACGTCGCGAACAGCACATTCTCTTCGTGTTCGCCCGGCAGGTGCTGCCACATCTCGTCGGCGGTGAAGCTGAGGATCGGCGCGATCCAGCGCACGAAGGCTTCGCTGATGCGGTACATCGCGCTCTGCGCGCTGCGCCGGCCGCGCGAATCCTCGCGCATCGTGTACAGGCGGTCCTTGGTCACGTCGAGATACAACGAACCCAGATCGATGCTGCAGAAGTTGATCAGCGCCTGCACGATCTCGGCGAAGTTGTAGCGGCGATAGGCATTCGCGATCTGATGCTGCAGCGCATCGGCGCGATGCACGATCCAGCGGTCGAGCGCCAGCATGTCCTCGTGCGCGAGCAGATGCGCGGCCGGGTCGAAGCCGTGCAGATTGCCGAGCAGAAAGCGCGCGGTGTTGCGCAGGCGGCGGTAAACGTCGGCGTTGCGCTTGAGGATTTCCTGCGACAGCGTCATCTCGTTGGTGTAGTCGGCGGACGCGATCCACAGGCGCAGGATGTCGGCGCCCAGGGTCTTCATGATGTCCTGCGGATCGATGCCGTTGCCGAGCGACTTCGACATCTTGCGGCCGTGCTGATCGACCGTGAATCCATGCGTCAGGCACTGCCGGTACGGCGCGGCCTTGTCGATCGCGACGCCGGTCAGCAACGCGCTCTGGAACCAGCCGCGATGCTGGTCGGAGCCTTCCAGATACAGGTCGGCCGGCTTGCGCAGCCCGTCCTGCGGACGCTGCGCGAGCACGCAGTCGTGGGTGACGCCGGAGTCGAACCAGACATCGAGAATATCGGTGACCTTGTCGTAATCGCCCGCCAGTTCGCCGAGCAGATCGGCGGCGTCCAGCGCGTACCATGCATCGACACCTTCGCGTTCGACGCGTTCGGCGACCTGACGCATCAGCGCCGGAGAATTCGGATGCGGTTCGCCGGTTTCGCGATGCACGAACAGCGCGATCGGCACGCCCCAGGTGCGCTGGCGCGAGATGGTCCAGTCCGGACGGCCATCGATCATGCCGGCAATCCGGGCCTCGCCCCAGCCGGGGAACCATTCGACCTGCTTGATCGCGTCCAAGGCGTCGTCGCGCAGATTCGCCTGGGTCATCGAAACGAACCACTGCGGCGTGGCGCGGAACGCGACCGGTTTGTGATGACGCCAGCAGTGCGGATAGCTGTGGTTGATGTCGTGATGCGCCAGCAGCGCGCCGATGCCGCGCAGCGCTTCGACGATGACCTCGTTGGCTTTCCAGATGTGCATGCCCGCCAGCACGATCTCGCCCAGCGGCGGCGTCGATTGCAGATATACGCCACGACCGTCGACCGGGTTGAGCTGCGCAGCGGTGTATCGCTCGATCAATCCGTATTTCAGGCCGACCGCGAAATCTTCCTGGCCGTGACCGGGTGCGGTATGCACCGCGCCGGTGCCGTCTTCGGCGGACACGTGGTCGCCGAGGATCAGCGGGATATCGCGTTCCACGTAGAAGGGATGCGCGAGGACGACGCCTTCGAGCGCAGCGCCGTGTGCGCGCCCCAGAACAGTCGTATCTTCGACGCCATAGCGCTGCAATGCTTTGGCGACCAAAGCCTCGGCAAGCACCAGCAGCTGACGTTTGCCCTCGCGCGCGGGCCCTTCGACCAGCGCGTACTCCAGATCAGGACCCAGCGACACCGCCAGCGACGCCGGCAGCGTCCACGGCGTCGTCGTCCAGATCGGTACGGCGACAGAGACCTCATCGTCGATACCGACGCCGAACTTCGCCGCCAACGCATGCGGATCGCGCGCGGCATAGGCCACATCCACTGCGGGCGACTGCTTGTCTTCGTATTCGATCTCGGCCTCGGCCAACGCCGAGCCGCAGTCGAAGCACCAGTACACCGGCTTCACGCCGCGCAGCAGATGACCGTTCTCGATGACTTTCGCCAGCGCGCGCATTTCATTGGCTTCGAACGCGAAATCGAGCGTGCGGTACGGATTTTCCCAGTCGCCGAGCACGCCCAGGCGCTTGAAGTCACGACGCTGGATGTCGATCTGTTCGTTGGCGTATTCGCGACACTTCGCGCGGAATTCCGCCGCATCCAGCTTCACGCCGACCTTGCCGTGCTTTTTCTCGACCGCCAATTCGATCGGCAGACCGTGGCAATCCCAGCCGGGCACATACGGCGCGTCGAAGCCGGCCATCGTCTTCGATTTGACGATGATGTCCTTGAGGATCTTGTTGACCGCGTGGCCCAGATGGATCGCGCCGTTCGCGTACGGTGGGCCGTCGTGCAGCACGAACGTCGGCCGGCCCTTGGCCTTCTCGCGCAGTTGCATGTACAGCCGCTCGCGCTCCCACCGCGCCAGCGTATCCGGCTCGCGCTTCGGCAGATCGCCGCGCATCGGGAATTCCGTCGCCGGCAGATGGATCGTGGATTTGTATCGCTGGTTGTCTGCAGTGCTGTCTTGATCGCTCACGCGGTGGCCCGTTCGGTCGTTTTCATCAGGATATGCCGCGCCTGCGCTGCGTCGCGGTCCATCTGCACGACCAGGGTCGGCAGATCGGGAAATTTCTCCTCGTCGCGCAGGCGCGCGACGAATTCGATTTCGATCAGTTTGCCGTAAAGGTCGCCATCGAAATCGAACAGATGCGCCTCCAGCAGCGGTTCCTTGCCGTCCACGGTGGGGCGGGTACCGAAGCTGGACACCGACGGCCACGGTAGCGCACCCATGCCATGCACCCAAGTCGCGTAGATGCCGCGCAGCGCAGGCATCTTGTTGGCGAAGCGGAGGTTCGCGGTCGGATAACCGAGCGTGCGGCCGAGCTGTTTGCCGTGGACGACTCGGCCGGCGATCGAATACGGCTTGCCGAGCAATCGCGTCGCCGTGGCGAAATCGCCGCTCTGCAGCGCCGCGCGAATACGGGTGCTGGACACCGGCACGCCGTCGACTTCGACCGGCGCGATGGTGCCGGCCGAGAATCCGAGTTCGCCGCCCATCTTCCGGAGCAGATCGAGATTGCCGGCGCGCGCGCGACCGAAGCGGAAATCGGGGCCAACCCAAACTTCGCGCGCGCGAAGTCTGTCGACCAGCAGACGCTGGACGAAATCCTCGGGCGACAGGCTGGCCAGCGACGCGTTGAAACGCAGCAGTCCGACGAGATCGACACCCAGCGCGGACAACGCGCTCAGCTTCATCCGTGGCAGTTGCAGGCGCGGCGGCGGCGCTGCGCTGGCGAAGAATTCACGCGGCAAGGGCTCGAAACTCAGTGCGACCGCAGGCACACCCAGCGCACGAGCGCGCGCGACCGCATGGCCCACCAACGCACGGTGGCCGATGTGCAGGCCGTCGAAGGCGCCGATACAGACCACGCTGCCATCGGGGCACAGCGGCCCGCCGTCGAGGTCGCGGAACAATTCAGTCATCCGGGTCCGTACTGTCCGACCCGAGGCGCGGACAGCCAAAGTTCAATGAATTCCGAAGTATAGCGAGGCGCGACAGGTTCTGACCTCTAATGACGCAGGTCGCGCGGGCGCAATCCCATCGCGATCAAAGCGACACCGTAAGCCAGCGCTCCCGCAGCGACGACCGCCAACAGCCAGCCGACGCGATGCCAAGGGCTGGCGATCGCGGTCCAGTCGCCGACCATCTGCGAGATGCCGAGCACCACAGCCGTCATCGCGACGCAACCGCCCGCGATCCTGAATAGGTGTTTGCCCCAGCCAGGCTGCGGCCGCAGCAGACCATCGCGACGAAGGTATCGCCACAACAACCAGGCGTTGAAAATTCCCGCCAGACCGGTCGCCAGCGCGATCCCGCCATGCGCGCCATCGACCTTGTTCAGCCACAGCGGCAACGTGAAGGCCACCGTCATCACGACATTGGCGATGACCGTGTAGATCGCCGCGCGCATCGGCGTTTTGGTGTCCTGACGGGCATAGAAGGCCGGCGACAGCACTTTGCTGAGCATGAAGGCCGGAATGCCGATGCTCATCGCGCTGAGGCTGATGGCCGCCATCCGGGTGTCGTGGGGGGTGAATTTGCCGCCCTGATAGACCACCGAGGTCAGCGGCTCGGCCAGCAGCAGCAGCCCCAACGCGGCCGGCACGCCGACCAGCAGCGCCAGACGCAGCCCCCAATCGAGCGCGGCCGAATACCCGTCGGCATCGGTCGCGGCGTGACGCCGGGAGAGGTGCGGCAGGATCACCGTGCCGATCGCCACCCCGAACAGGCCCAGCGGGAATTCGACCAGCCGGTCGGACAGATACAGCCAAGTCTGGCTACCGGTGACCAGCAGCGAGGCGAAGATCGTGCCCACCAGCAGATTGAGCTGGGCCACCGAGGACGAAAACAGGGTCGGCACCATCAGTTTGGCGACCCGACGCACGTCGGGGTGGCCAAAACCGGGCTTGAAGCTCGGCCGGATACCCAGCCGGCCCAGCGCCGGCCACAGCACCAGCAGTTGCAGGATGCCGGCGACGAGTACACCCCAAGCCAAGGCCTTGGCAGGCTGGGCGAAACGCGGCGCCAACCACAGCATCGCAGCAATCATCACCAGGTTGTGCAGCACTGGGGTGACGGCCGGCAGCGCGAACTTGCCGAAGCTGTTCAGCACCGAGGCCACCAGCGCCATCATCGAAATGAACAGCAGATACGGAAACGTGATCCGCAGCATCTGCACGATCAGTGCGAATTTATCGGGTTCGTCCATCGAGCCGGGCGCGAACAGGCCCGCGATCAATGGCGCCGCCAGCATGCCGATGCCAGATACGACGAACACCACCGCGAACAGCGCCCCAGCCATCCGGTCGACGAACTCCTTCAGCGCCGCCTGGTCACCGCGTTCGCGGATCTCGTTCAGGACCGGCACGAACGCCATCTGCATCGAGCCTTCGGCGAAGATCCGGCGCAGGTAGTTGGGAATGCGGTAAGCGATGACGAACGCGTCCATCGCCGCCGAACTGCCGAAGATCCGGGACTGCAGCGCATCGCGGGCAAAGCCGGCAATCCGCGACAACAGGGTCATGGCGCTGAAGATCGAGGTCGACCTCAGCAGCCCGCTTCGTGGCGCCTGCTTGGGACCGGAAGCACTCATGATGACCACTCTTGGCCAAGCCAGTTGACCCAACCCACTGAATCGCCCATAATTTTCTGTCTAGCTGTCCGCATAGCGGCGGCCTGCCCTCTCAATGAATGCGATCGGGCAGTGTAAAGAACCGCTCGGTTCCAAACCTCCCGACCCAACCGATAACCCCAGGATTCCATCGTGGCCAACATCAAGTCCGCCAAGAAGCGCGCCAAGCAGACCGTCGTGCGCAACGCGCGCAATACCGCTCAGCGCTCCATGC
>JBAQRU010000284.1:0-2525 GCA_049296025.1 Lysobacteraceae bacterium
GAGTTGCGCTGCGCTTACTCCACCCTACTGTTTTCCCATATTGCTCAAATCCAGCGAGTAGCGAGTAGCCCGGGTAAGCGCGACGCGCGCACCCGGGATGAGTGGAGGAATGCCTCACCGAAGAGCCCCGGGTGCGGCCTTTGGCCTTACCCGGGCTACGACATCGGCGGTGTCGTGGCGATTCGTATGTGATGTAGCGAGTAGGGTGGAGTAAGCGCAGCACAACGCCACCATCGCGAGGCGACAACTGAGTTATGCGACGGGCGGAGCCTGTGGCCTCGCGCAAACCGTCGGATGCGGATGCCTTGATTGAATGATGGAGTTGCGCTGCGTTTACTCCACCGTACGGACTTAAATCCACCCATACCGCACAAGGTGGAAGAAGATCGGCGCGGCGAAGACGACGGAGTCGACGCGGTCGAGGATGCCGCCGTGGCCTTCGATCATGTGGCCCCAGTCCTTCACGCCTCTATCCCGCTTGATCGCGGACATCACCAGGCCGCCGAAGAAACCCATCAGACAGATGACCAGTGCGACCAGTGCGGCTTCCAGCGCGGTGAACGGGGTGATGCCGTGCAGCGCTGCGCCGAGGACGGTGGCGCTGGTGACGCCGCCGATCAGGCCTTCCCAGGTTTTCGACGGCGACAGTTCCGGCGCGACCTTGTGCTTGCCCAGCAATTTGCCCCAGATGTACTGCAGCACGTCGCTGCCTTGCACCACCAGCACCAGGAACGCGATCAGCAGCAGGTTGCGGCCTTCGTAGCCGGGGATATTCAGCGTCATCAGCGCAGGCACGTGCGAGAGGCAGAACACGCAGATCATCAGCCCCCACTGCACTTTCGAGGCGCGTTCGAGGAAGCGCGTGGTGTCGGCGCCCAGCGCGGCGAAGATCGGCAGCAGCAGGAAGGCGTAGACCGGGATGAAGATCGAATACAGCCCGTACCAGTCGATCCAGATCAATGCGTACTGCACCGGCAACGCGATGAAGAACGCCAGCAGCAGCACGAGATGATCACCGCGTCGCGTGTAGCACAGGGTGATGTATTCGCGCAGCGCGAAGAACGACAGCAGCGCGAACAGCACGATCACGCCGCCCTTGCCCAGCCAGAACGCCGCCGCCAGCACGCCGACCATCCACCACCACGCGCGGATGCGGCTGTTGAGATTGTCGATGACGCCGTGCGGCTCTTCCGGCGCGAAGCGCAGCTTCAGGATCCAGCCGATCACCGAGGCGACGATAAGCACCGCGACCGCGCCGGCGAAGATCGGCAGTGCGTACAGCGTGGGGAACGGGTTGTGCATCAGCTGGACTCCGGAAGATCGGATGAAGTGCTGTTCAAAGACGGGTCGTCGTCATGGGTATCGGGACGCAGCGCGAGCATCGCCGCGCGCGCGCGATCCAGGAATGCGGCCTTGTCTTCGCCATCGATCCTCGGCAACGACGCACCGAAGGTGACCGTGCACAGCAGCGGGATCGGCACCAGTTGGCCCTTGGGCATGACCCGGGCGAGATTGTTGATCCACACCGGCACCAGTTCCGCGCGCGGGTATTTCGCCGCGAGATGGAACAGCCCGCTCTTGAACGGCAGCAGCACCGCATCGGTGGTATTGCGCGTGCCCTCGGGAAAAATGATCAGCGAGTCGCCATTGGCGAGCGCGGCGACCATTTGTTCGATCGGATCGGGACCCTCTTCCTTCCGCTCGCGATCGATCAGCACCGCGCGGAACACCCGGCCGCCGATGAAGCGGCGCAGCGCGCTCTTGTTCCAGTAATCCGCGCCGGCCACCGGCCGCGTGTGCCGGCGCAGCCACGGCGGCAGCGAGGCCCACAGCAGCACGAAGTCGCCGTGGCTGGCGTGGTTCGCGAAAAAAATGCGCTGTGCGGCGTTGGGGCGGCCGCCGCGCCAGAACGCCTGCGCGCCGGTCAGCAGGCGCACGAAGCCGATGATGAGTGCGGCGACCAGTTTTTCCAGCATCGGTCCGTTGGTTCCCGTGTGCGGTTGGAGCAAGGATGGTAGCCGCGAATCAGGCAAACACAACCGCGACGCCCGTGCCGACCGCCATCAGCGTGGCGACGACGGCGTGGAACCGCCACAGCCGCCGGCTGCCTGCGAGCCTGTCGTCGAGCGTGCGTGGGTGCTGCGGCGGTTTGCGCACGCCGAGCATGGCCAGTCCGGCGTCGAGCGCGGCGAGATCGGCGATGCGTCCGCCGGCCAGATCCGCGAACAGTTCCGCATCGAAGCGCAGGCGCAGTGCGAGGTAGCGTTCGACCGGCGTCAATGCCAGGACCAGCAAGACGATGGCGATCGCATCGTCGCGCCAGGCCTGCGCCACGCAGCCGAACGCGATCACGAGCGCGGCGCCCAGCGCCATCGTGCCGAGCGCCGACGATGCGCCGAGCCAACGCGCCATCACCGTGCAGCGCGCGCGATCCTGCGTGTCCAATCCACTCTCCAATCCGCTCGTCGTAGTCATGCGTGCAGCGCCAGTTGCGACAGCGCGTGCCGATGCGCCGCATGCAGCAC
>JBAQRU010000285.1:0-1658 GCA_049296025.1 Lysobacteraceae bacterium
GTGTAGCCGTTGGTCTTGCCGCCGTGATTGAGCACCGAGGCCCGGATGATGCCGTGGATGTGGTCGCCGTCCTCGATCGCCCTTGACAGCGGCTTGAGCAGGACCGCGCCCACGCCCTCGCCCGGCACGTAGCCATCGCCGCCCGCGCCGAAGGCACGGCAACGGCCATCGGTGGACAGGAACTGGCCGCCGCTGAGCACCTGGTACTTGTACGGATGCACGATCAGGTTGACGCCGCCGGCGATGGCCATGTTGCAGTCGCCGTTGCGGATCGCCTGCGACGCGAGATGGATCGCGGTCAGCGACGACGAGCACATCGTGTCCAGCGACAGGCTGGGCCCGCCGAGGTTCATGAAATACGACACGCGGTTGGCGATCGACGACAGCGGCGGCGACGGGCGGCCGTAGTTCATCTGCTCGTCGGAGACGTCGATCAGGCTGTAGTTGGCCCACATCACGCCGACGAAGACGCCGACGGTCTCGGCGCACAGCGCCTGCCGCGTGTAGCCGGCGGATTCGATGCACGCCCACGCGGTTTGCAGGAACAGGCGTTCCTGCGGGTCGGTCAGCTCCGTCTCGCGGGCGCTGATGTTGAAGAAGTCCGCATCGAACTCGTCGACGCCATCGATGAAACCACCCCACTTGCTGTACACCGTGCCACGGTGGTTGCGGTCGGGGTGGTAGTACTCGCGATAGTCCCAGCGCGATGCCGGGATCTCGGTGATGCAGTCGCGCCCGCTTTCGAGATTGCGCCAGAAGGCGTCGAGATCCTCGGCACCCGGGTATCGCCCGCTGAGGCCGACGATCGCGATGGTTTCACGCGCGTCGGTCGATGCGGCGATCCGGCGGGAGAAGCGGCTCGTCGGCTCGCGCCCGACCACGATGGCGCCCTGTGCCGGCGCGGTCGATGCCGGCGGCAGCCGCGACGCGCGGCCTTCCCGCCAGCGCAGGGACGCGGCCCAGTCTTCGATGCGCTCGAAGGCATAGGGACCGTCCGCCGTGAAGCCGTCGAAGTCGCGCGCCAGCGCACGCATCACCCGCGGCGTGAGCACCGGATCGAACGGCCATTGCGATAGCGGCGTCTGCGGCCCGCAGGCTTCCGCGACCGGTCCAAAAGCATCGCGCAGGCGTGCGGCCAGGACATCGGCCGACACATCGACCGCCGTTGAAGCAGCGGCGTGAGGCGCAACCACGGGCTCGGGCACGACCTGCCTCGCCACCGTGGGTGGCGCCGATGTCGCCGCCGGTAGCGGGGCCGGTGCGGCCACCGCCGCCAGCGATTGCACCCGTTCGGGATATTGCCCGATGAAGTACTCGGAGAGGGCATCGAGGTCCTGGTACTCGTAGAACAAGGTCTTCGGCAATTCATCGAAGGTGTCCGCGAGGCGCGCGTTCAGCGCGACGACCATCGTCGAATTGATGCCGTAGTTTTCGAGCGCGGCCGCTGGGTCGATTTCCGATGCCGGCAGTCCCGTGACTTCGCCCACCAGCGCGACCAGGTGATGCACCACTGCGGCGCGCGCACCGACCGGCGCTGCACCTTCGGGCACCACGACGCCCGCAGCCGCAATGGCCGGCGCGGTGACGGCCGGGACTGCGGCCGCGATCCGCGCCGGCACGGCATGGTGTTCGGCGAGATACTCGGCGACGCCGTGGAG
>JBAQRU010000286.1:0-3479 GCA_049296025.1 Lysobacteraceae bacterium
GTCGTACGGAGCGTCTGGCTCTATCGATCAACGATGCGAACATGCGGAGTTCGGGTTTCCTGAGCAAAGTGAAAGAAATTCGTCCTGACTCAAAGATTGCCGATCTGTATGAAGTGCCCTTCGAGAATGGCGCCCGGCTCTGGCTGGTGACTGAAGCAGATGGCTCGGACAGGCTACTTGGAGTGCTGTCCCCGTTCGAACTGATGTAGCCCAAGGGGCCGTCGTAGCACAATCGTGCTACATTTCCTCGACCCAGCACCGCTAGGCCACTCATGACCGCCCCCACCACTACGATCCGTATCCCCGACGACCTCAAGTCGCGCCTGACGAAACTCGCGGAACACGAGGGCCTGTCGACCCATGGCTTGATCCTTGATGCCATCGCCGAGAAAGCCGACGCATTGGAACGGCGACAGGCATTCCACGCCGAGGCGCAGGAACGGCTCGCGCACATGCTCGACACAGGCATGGGGATCCCGTGGGAAGACATGAAGCGGTATCTCAACGCACGGATGGCAGGCGAAGACTTGCCGCTGCCCGAACCGAAACCTATCGGGGCGTGAATTTTGGCGGCGATCTACTTCGCGAACGAGGTCGGCACGGACTTTCAACGTATCCTCGCCCATCTTCGCGAGCATGCTGCGACAGATGGTGCCGTGCGTTTGGCGGGCCTGGTCGCTGCGATTGATGTGCTCGCCGCCAATCCGCTGATCGGTCGCCCCACTGCGGACGGATGCCGCGAGTTGGTCATCGGGCGTGGCATGCGCGGTTATATCGCACTGTACAGTTACGACGAGCCGAAGGATCTGGTGAGAATCCTCGCTGTCCGTTCGCAGAAAGAATCCGGATTTCACCGCCCATGACATCGCTGCCCATGACCCAACCCCATCTCTCCGTCGTCGTCCCCGTGTTCAACGAGCGCGACAACGTCACGCCGCTGATCAACGAGATTACCGCTGCGCTGCGCGGCTTGACCTCGTTCGAGATCGTCTATGTCGACGACTGCTCGCGCGACGACACGCTCGACGTGCTGAAGGCGCTCAAGGCCGACGTGCCCGAGCTGCGCGTGATCAAGCACATCAGCCAGAGCGGGCAGAGCACCGCCGTGCGCAACGGCGTGAAGCAATCGCGCGGCGCGTGGATCGCGACGCTCGATGGCGACGGCCAGAACGATCCGGCCGATATCCCGAAGCTGCTGGCCAAACGCGACGAATCGGCCGCCGACGTGAAACTGTTCGCCGGCTGGCGCGTGAACCGCAAGGACACCGGCAGCAAGCGCTGGGCGTCGAAATTCGCGAATGCGATCCGCAGCCGCATGCTGCGCGATGCCACGCCCGATACCGGCTGCGGCATCAAGCTGTTCGAGCGCGAGGCTTTCCTCGACCTGCCGTACTTCAACCACATGCACCGCTACCTGCCGGCGCTGATGCAGCGCGCGGGCTGGAAGACGGTCAGCGTGCCGGTGAACCATCGCCACCGCGCCAGCGGCGTATCGAAATACAACAATCTCAACCGCGCCCTCGTCGGCCTGCGCGATCTGCGCGGCGTGGCCTGGCTGATCGTGCGCAGCAAGCGTACCGCTGTCGAGGAGCTGTAAGCATGGATCCCGTCGCCGTGGACATCATGAACTCGCCGATCCCATGGCTGGCGTGGACCGGGCTGCACATGAGCCCGTGGAAACTGATCGGCCTCACCGGCGCGCTGATGTTCGGTGGCCGCTGGCTGGTGCAGTTCATCGCCAGCAAACGCCAGGGCAAACCGGTGATCCCGCGCCTGTTCTGGTACATGAGCATCATCGGCAGCCTGATGACGCTCAGCTACTTCATTTTTTCGTCGAAGCAGGACTCGGTGGGCATCATCCAGAATCTGTTCCCGGCCTTCACCGCCTGCTACAGCCTGTATCTGGACATCAGGCATCGCGGCTGGCATCGGGACAGAAATACCCACTGAATCGCCGCGCACCGAATCACCACGCACTGAATCGCCACGCACTGAACCCCGACGCGGCAGACGGTTCGGACCGGGAGAGACGACATCGATGCCGCTGCGGTCGAGCCGATACCTTGCGATCACGCACTCATGTCGACCGACGCCGAACATCGACGCCGGAATCCGGGCCGCGTCCGCAACGGTCTTACACTTCAATCATCATGAGCACACATGTGAACGATGCATCCCCGACGCAGGCCGAGTCCTCCTACGAGCAGCCGCCCGCCGCCTTCCCGATGATGTCGGCCTACATGCCGATGGTGAAGAGCGCGGCGATGACCTCGGCGGCCGAACTGGGCGTGTTTCATTTCCTGCATCGACAGCCGGCTTCGCCGCTGGATGCGGCGCGCGCGCTGGATGCCAGCGGGCAAGGCATGCAGAGTCTGTTCCACGCCCTGGCTTCGTTCGACCTGCTCATCCGCGACAGCGACGGCACCTACCGCAACGCGCCGTTCATCGAACACTATTTCACGCCGGCGGCAGCGGCCGACCTCACTGCGGGGCTGCTGTGGAACGCCGAGGCCATGAAGCTGATGACCGGGCTCACCGATGCGATCCGACAGGGCCGGCCGACCGAATCGATGTGGGCCACGATGGCGCGCAGGCCCGGCATGGGCGCGCTGTTCTCGCGCTACATGGAAGCGTTCGCCGGCTATTTTTCCGCCGATCTCCTGCGGCACATCGACATCCCCGCCAACGCCAGCCAACTGCTCGACATCGGCGGCTCGCACGGCCTGCATGCCGCGTCCCTGTGCCTGCGCCATCCACAGCTGCACGCGACCGTGTTCGACCTGGCCGAAAGCCTCACCCAGACCCCGCGCGTGATCGAACAACACGGCCTGCAGGCGCGCATGACCCTGCGTGCCGGCGATGCGGTCGCCGACGATTTCGGCACCGGGAGCGATGGCGGCAAATTCGATGTCGTCCTGCTGCTGTCGGTGCTGCACAACCAGACCGAAACCGATGCGCAGGACATCGTCCGCCGTGCGCTGGACGCGCTGAAGCCGGGTGGACTGATCGTGATCCACGAATATTTCCACGACCCGGCCAACCCGGGACGCTACGCGGCATCGTTCCTGCTGACCCTGCTGGTCGAGGTCGGCACCACGCTGCAGCAGCCCGACCTGCTGCAGACCTGGCTGCGCGATGGCGGATGCCGCACGATCCGCCGGGTGGACATGCAAGAAGAAGGCAAGGGCTCGTTGCTGTTGGCGACGCGGGACGGGACCTGAGCCGGGCGGCTGGCCGCTAGCAGGCTGATGAAATACCTGCGTGAGCAGGTTTTCAGCCGCCTGATAACGCAGCCATGGATGGCTGCGCCGGCGAAGCAAGCGCGTAAGCGATTGATTTGCCGTGAGCCAGTCCGGGCGTGCACCGGACTGGCGACCTGAAAAACCTACTGGAAGTAGGTTTTTCAGCAAACTGCTAGTCCTTTCGAGCACCTGAATGTCGGCCGCGATTGGTGTAGTCTCGGTCGCGCCTCTGGGGAG
>JBAQRU010000287.1:0-3363 GCA_049296025.1 Lysobacteraceae bacterium
ATGCGGATGATGCGCACGATCTATCACAACCTCGCGCGCATCTACGAGATTTCCGACCGCGACGGCATCCCGACCTATCTCGCCGCCGACCGCCGTGCCGAAGAGCGCATCGCCGCGATCGGCAAACTGAAGCTGCCGATGGGCCGTACCGCGCCGCGTTTCCTCGGACGCATGCGCGGGCATTGATCCAGGCTCCATCTGGATCAGCCCGGGTTTGTTGCACAAACCCGGGCCCCGCCATGTATTTCCACATCCCCGCCGCTGCCGCGGCGCCCCCTTGACTCAAGGGGGCTTCGGCTCCGTCGAGTTCTTCGATAAATCCAAAGGATCTGAACATGCGCCCGTTTCCGCTCGGTGAAGATATCGATGCACTCCGCGATGCGGTGCGCCGTTTCGCGGAGGCGGAAATCGCGCCGCGTGCGGCGAAGATCGACGAAGAGAACGTCTTTCCGCAGGACCTCTGGCCGAAACTCGGCGAGATGGGCCTGCTCGGCATGACCGTTGCCGGCGAATACGGCGGCAGCGAGATGGGCTATCTCGCGCATCTGGTGGCGATGGAGGAAATCTCGCGCGCGTCCGGCTCGGTCGGCTTGAGTTACGGCGCGCATTCCAATCTGTGCGTGAGCAATCTCTACGTCAACGCCAACGAAGCACAGCGCCGGAAATACCTGCCGAAACTGTGCAGCGGCGAATGGAAGGGCGCGCTGGCGATGAGCGAACCGGGCGCCGGTTCCGACGTGGTCGGCTCGATGAGCTGTCGCGCCGAGCTGCATGGCGATACGTGGGTCGCGAACGGCAACAAGATGTGGATCACCAACGGCCCCGAGGCCGATGTCCTGGTGGTCTACATGCGCACCGCAGGCAAGGACGCGGGCAGCCAGTGCATGACCGCCTTCATCGTCGAAAAAGGCATGCCGGGCTTCAGCACCGCACAGAAACTCGACAAGCTGGGCATGCGCGGCAGCAACACCTGCGAACTGGTGTTCCAGAACTGCGGAATCCCGGCCGAAAACGTGCTTGGGCAAGCCCACCAGGGCGTGAAGGTGCTGATGAGCGGCCTGAATACCGAGCGTCTGGTGCTAAGCGGCGGCCCGCTCGGCCTGATGCAGGCGGCGATGGATGTCGCCCTGCCCTACGTGCGCGAGCGCAAGCAATTCGACGTGGCGATCGGCACCTTCGGCATCATGCAGGCCAAGATCGCCGACATGTACACGGCGCTGCAATCCTCACGCGCGTTCGCCTACCAGGTCGCGCGCGATTACGACGCCGGCCACAAATCGCGCATCGACGCCGCGAGCTGCCTGCTGCACGCCTCCGACTCGGCGGTGCAGGTGGCGCTGGAGGCCATCCAGACCCTCGGCGGCAACGGCTATATCAACGAATACCCGACCGGCCGTCTGCTGCGCGACGCCAAGCTCTACGCCATCGGCGCGGGCACCAACGAGATCCGGCGGATGCTGATCGGTCGCGAACTGTTCAACGGCCACCACTGAGTCGCAGGGATCACTGAACGGTATCGCAGGCCGCACCCGCGTCGCGACCCGCGCGCAACGCGCACCGAATCGCTACATTGCGCGCTGAGCCCGACACGAACCGTCATGACTGCGAACCTTCCCCGTCCACTGCGCATCCTCGGCACCGGCCTGTCGACGCCTGGGGCATGGGTGGACAGCGACACGCTGGATGCGCGACTGGGCCTCGCAGCCGGCACGGTGCATGCGCGGACCGGCGTCGCCCGTCGCGGCGTGGAACCTCAGCGCAACGCCGCCGAAGTGTCGGCACAAGCCGCGCATGCCGCACTCTCGGCTGCAAACGTTCCGATCGAAAGCATCGATGCGGTGATCTGCGCCAACGCCAGCCACGATCAGGCGATGCCCTGCAATGCCGCACTGCTGCATCGCGCGCTGGGTCTGCGCAAGGTGCCCGCATTCGATATCAACGCCAGTTGCATCGGTTTCCTGATGGGCCTGGATCTCGTCGCCTCGCTGCTGCAAAGCGGACGCTACCGTCGCGTACTGCTGGTGTCCTGCGACCTCGCCTCGCGCGCACTGGACGAGCGCGACCTCGACACCTTCGGCCTGTTCGGCGACGGCGCCGCAGCGGCGGTGCTCTCGTCAGTGTTGCCGTCTTCATCCGACAGCGACGAGGGTCCGGCACTGCTCGCGGCGCGTTTCGAAACCTGGTCGGAAGCCGCGCACGCCTGCGAAATTCCCGGCGGCGGCTCGCGTCTGCCGCCCTCGCGATACGACGGCGACTATCGCGACGCCTGCAACTTCCGCATGGACGGCAAGCGACTCTATCGCGTGGCGGCGGAACACTTCGACCGTTTCGTCGACGAATTGCTGTGCGATGCCGGAGTGGAACTTTCCGACATCCGGCGCGTGGTGCCGCATCAAGCCTCGATGCTCGGCATGCAGCACGTGTTCAAGCGCCTTGGCGTACCGCGCGAACGCGTCGAAGACATCTTCGCGACGCACGGCAATCAGGTCTCGGCATCGCTGCCGACCGCACTGCATCACGCGCTGGCGAATCGTCGCCTCGTCGCCGGGGACACCGCCCTGCTGATCGGCACCGCCGCCGGCGTCACCCTGGGTGGTGCGGTGCTGCGGCTGTGAGCGCAACCGCCACCCCTGCATTTCCACGCACGACGCTGACGATGCTGCGCGTCGGTCATTGCACCCATCCGGAATGTCTCGCATTGCGCGGCGGCGCGTGGCGCACGGGCATGTTTCCGGCGCTGGTCGGCCTGATCCGTCATCCCGATGCGGGCGCCCTGCTGTTCGACACCGGCTATTCGGAACATTTCGCGCACGCAACCGCGCACCTGCCGGAAATACTGTATCGCTGGACCACGCCGGTAACACTGCCGGACGACGAATGCCTGCAGCCGCAGCTCGCGCGCCACGGCGTCGCCATGCACGAGGTTCGCGGCGTGTTCGCGTCGCATCTGCATGGCGATCACATCGCCGGACTGCGCGACCTGCCACGCGCCGCGATCTGGTGCAGCGACATCGCACTGCGCAGCGCGCGCGGCCTGGGTCGCATTTCACGGCTTCGCAAGGCAACCCTGCTTGATCTGCTGCCGGACGATTTCGACAACCGCCATCGCGGCATCGAATCCTTGCCGATGCGCGCATTGCCGCATGCATGGCGTGAACTCGGCGAAGGCCACGATCTGCTCGGCGACGGCAGTCTCTACGCCGTGCCGCTGCCCGGTCATGCGCGCGGGCAATACGGCCTGCTGCTGCGCCACGAGGACGATCGCGAATATCTGCTCGCCGCCGACGCCACCTGGCGCATCGGCCGCGACGGCCATGCGTCGGCATCGGCGTGGCCGACGCGTTTTCTCGCCGACGACTGGCG
>JBAQRU010000288.1:0-2332 GCA_049296025.1 Lysobacteraceae bacterium
CCTTGCAGCGCACGCTCGATGCCATCGTCCGCCGCCACGAGGTGTTGCGCACCTGTTTCGGCGAACGCGACGACCAGCCGGTGCAGCGCGTGCTGCCGGCGGCGCCGGCCGAACTGCACGTCATGACGCTGCCGCCGGATCAGGCCCGCACCGCGGCCGAAGCGTTCGCGCTGGAACCGTTCGACCTGTCGCATGGTCCGCTGCTGCGCACGCTGCTGGTGCGCACCGGCGACGGCGAGGCGCTGCTGGCGTTCTCGATGCACCACATCATCGGCGACGGCTGGTCGATCGGCGTGCTGGTGAAGGAAATGGCCGCGCTGTACCCGGGCTTTCTCGCCGGCCATGAAACGCCGCTGCCGCCGCTGCCGGTGCAATACGCCGACTTCGCGGTGTGGCAGCGTCGCTGGCTGGAAGGCCCGGAACTGCAGCGGCAGCTCGGCTACTGGCGGGAGGCCCTGCAGGCGCCCCTGCCGGTGCTGGATCTGCCGACCGACTTCACGCGCCCGCCGCGTCCCAGCCATCGCGGCGGCCACGTGCCGATCGCGTTCGGCGCCGACACCATCGCGGCCTTGCGTGCACTCGCGCAGCGCGAAGGCTGCACGCCGTACATGGTGCTGTTCACCGCGTTCTCGGTGCTGCTCGCGCGTCACACCAGGCAGGACGACCTGGTCATCGGCACGCCGGTGGCGAACCGCCGCCAGGCCGAGGTCGAACCGCTGGTCGGCTTCTTCGTCAACACGCTGCCGGTGCGCATCGACCTGTCCGGTCGGCCGAGCTTCCGCGACCTGCTGCGCCGCGCCCGCGACGTCAGCCTCGGTGCGCAGATGCACCAGGACCTGCCGTTCGAGCGCCTGGTCGAGGAACTGCAGCCGGTGCGCGACCCGGGCCGCTCGCCGCTGTTCCAGGCCGGCTTCGACTACATCAATACCGCGCAGCAGGCGCTGGAACTGCCCGGCGTTACCCTGTCCGCGTTCGAGATCGAGTACACCACGTCGAAGTTCGACCTCACGCTGCTGATCGGCGAACATGCAGATGGACTGTTCTCGGAGCTGGAATACAGCGCCGACCTGTTCCGTCGCGACACCATCGAGCGCATGGGGCAACGCCTCGTGCGGCTGCTCGACGCCGCGCTGCACGCGCCGGACACCACCATCGACGCGCTTCCGCTGTCTTCGGACGAGGAAGTCGCGATGATGCTGCACGACTTCAACGATGCCGCCGACGCGCGGCCAATGCCGAGCGTGCTCGAACGCTTCGAGGCCTTCGCCGCGCGCGATCCGTCGAATCCTGCGTTGCGCTTCGGCAGCGAGATCGTCGACTACGGCACGCTGAACGCCCGCGCGAATCGCCTTGCGCACGCGCTCGTCGCGCTCGGCGTCGGCACTGAAGATCGCGTCGGGCTGTGCCTGGACCGCGGGTTCGACGTGCCGACGTCGATGCTGGCCGTGTTCAAGGCCGGTGCGGCCTACCTGCCGCTGGACCCGGCCTACCCGGCCGAGCGCATCGCCTACATGCTCGAGGACGCGCGTCCGCGCGTGGTGATCGCGCGTCGTGCGCAGGCCTCGCTCGTGGCGCAGGTACCCGACGGCTGCGTCGTGCTGTGGCTGGAGGAGACCCCCCTCGAAACGTATGCCGACACCAATCTGCAGCGCCGCAATGCGCCGCAGGATCTGGCATACGTGATCTACACCTCGGGTTCCACCGGCAAGCCCAAGGGCGCGCTGATGACGCACGCGGGCCTGTCGAACCTGACCCAGTCACCGCATCGGCCGTTCGGGATCACGTCGCAGGATCGCGTGCTCCAGTTCGCGTCGATCAACTTCGACGCATCGACCTGGGAATTGACGATCGCGCTGTCCAACGGCGCGATGCTGTGCCTGGCCACGACCGAGGAGATGCGCCCGGGTGCGCCGCTGACCCGCACGATGCGCGAGTACGGCATCACCATGACCTTCCTGTCGCCGGTCGCGGTCAACCTGCTGTCGCCCGACGACCTGCCGGAACTGCGCAAGCTGCTGGTGGGTGGCGAAGCCTGTCCGCCGGGCATGGCGCAGCGCTGGGCGCAGGGCGGTCGCGCGTTCTTCAATGCCTACGGACCCACCGAAACCACGATCTTCGCGACAGGGTACCGCTGCCGTGGCGACGAGCCCGCTGCACCGCCGATCGGACGCGCCGTCGACGGCATGCGGCTGTACGTGGTCGACGCCGCGTTCCGTCCGCAGCCGTTCGGCGTGCCGGGCGAACTGTGCGTGGCCGGCATCGGTCTGGCGCGCGGTTACGACGGACGCCCGGGGCTCACCGCCGATCGCTTCGTGCCCGAACCGTTCTCCGG
>JBAQRU010000289.1:0-16209 GCA_049296025.1 Lysobacteraceae bacterium
GCGCCGATACCGCGCGGATCCGCCAGGCGCTGACCGCAAGCTGGCAGACCGCCGACACGCCGCCGCACCGGCCGACGGTCGCCGACGAAGTCGAGCACATCGGCTTCTATCTCAACAACGTCCTCTACCGCGCGCTGCCGGTGTACTACGAAGCGTTCGCGGATGCCGTGGAAGCGGCCTACGGCGAGCGCTTCGAGCTGCCGCCGATGCTGCGCTTCGGCACCTGGGTCGGCGGCGACATGGACGGCAATCCGAACGTCGGCGCCGACACCATCCGCGCCGCGCTGTCGGCGCAACGCGCGCAGGTGCTGGCGAACTATCGCGCCGACCTGCAAGCACTGGGTGAAATCCTCACCCAGAGCCGCGACCGCGTGAGCGTGGACGACGCGATCGAAACGCGCATCGCCGGCTACATCCTGTCGATGCCCGCCGCCGCCGCGAAACTCAGCCCGCGCCTGTCGGACATGCCGTATCGGCAACTGCTCGACATGATGCGCGCGCGGCTGTCGGCGACGCGGACCGGCGAAGCGGTGGGCTATGCCGATGCCGATGCGTTCATCGCCGACCTGCAGCTCATCGACGCGAGCCTGACCCGCCATCGCGGCGAACACGCCGGCCGCTTCGCCCTGCAGCGCGTGCTGTGGCGCGTGCGCACGTTCGGCTTCCATCTCGCCACGCTCGATCTGCGCCAGGATTCCGGCACCCATGACGCCGCAGTCGCCGCGCTGCTCGACGATGCGCAGTGGTCCTCGCGCGCGCCGGCCGAGCGCATCGCGCCACTGCATGCGCTGGTCGCCGGCACCGCCGAAGTCGTCATCGATGCGCCCGCCGCGCAGCCGACGCTCGCGGTCATGCGCACCGTGCGCGAAGCGCGCGCGACCTTCGGCGCGCATGCGTTCGGCCCGTACATCATCAGCATGAGCCGCAGCGCCGCCGACGCCCTGGCGGTGCTCGCGCTGGCGCATGTTGCAGGCTGTATCGAAGGCGACGATGTGCCGCTCGACATCGCGCCGCTGTTCGAGACCATCGACGACCTGCGCGCCGCGCCCGAGATCATGCGTGCGCTGTTCGACGACCCGGTCTACCGTCGCCATCTGCAGGCGCGCGGCGGCCAGCAGACGGTGATGCTGGGCTACTCCGACAGCGCGAAGGACGGCGGCATCCTCGCCTCGCGCTGGGCGCTGCAGCGCACCCAGGTCGAACTGCTGGAACTCTCGCAGCAGGCTGGCGTGCGCATCGTCTTCTTCCACGGTCGCGGCGGATCAGTGAGTCGCGGCGGCGGCAAGACCGAACGCGCGATCATCGCGGCGCCGCGCGGCACCGTCGACGGCGTGCTGCGCGTGACCGAACAGGGCGAAGTGATCCACCGCAAATACGGCATCCGCGCACTCGCGCTGCGCAATCTCGAACAAGCCACCGCCGCCGTGATGCGCGCCAGCCTGCGCCCTCGTCCGCAGGAGCCGCGCGAAGCCGGTTGGCGCACGCTCGTGGCCGAGCTCGCGCAGATCTCGCGCTCGCACTACCGCGCGCTGGTCCACGAACACGATGACTTTCCCGCGTACTTCCGGGTGGCGACGCCGATCGATGTGATCGAACGCCTGCGCCTGGGCTCGCGGCCGTCGAAGCGTCGCGAAGGCGGCATCGATGCGCTGCGCGCGATCCCGTGGGTATTCGCGTGGTCGCAGAACCGCTCCGGCCTCACCGGCTGGTACGGCGTCGGTACCGCGCTCGCGCACGGCATCGACGTACACGGCCACGACACCATCGCCGCGATGGCGCACGACTGGCCGTTCTTCGCCGCGATGCTGGACGACATCGAAATGCTGATGGCGAAATCCGACCTCGCCATCTTCGAGCGCTACTCGCGCCTCGCCGGCCCGCTGCACGACGTGTTCTATCCCGATATCGCCGCCGAATTCGAACGCACCGCCGACACCCTCCTGTCCCTGCGCAACCGCAGCCAGCTGCTGCAGGACGACTACCGCCTTCGCCTATCGATCCGCCTGCGCAACCCCTACGTCGACCCGATCAGCCTGCTGCAGGTCGAATTGCTGCAGCGCTGGCGCGACGCCGAGCGCGAGGACGAAGCGCTGTTCCAGGCGCTGGTGGCGACGGTCAACGGCATTGCTGCGGGTATTCAAAATACGGGGTGAGCTTCGTAGGGTGGTGGTGAGCGCAGCGAACCCCACCATTCGGATGCATCAATCATCGCAAGCGACGAGCCTCGCCCCACCCTACCCGCAACCCGCTGCTCACCGCCCAATCATCGGCATGGATCAGCTCCGCACCACCGACTTCGCGATGCACCACTGCGCGATGTAATACGTGCCCAGCACCAGAAGCGCCGGCATCGGGATATTGCCGGCGAAACGGTCCCAAGCCAACAAGCTGTCGCTGACGACAAAGCACACCGCACCCGCCGCCGCGAAGCGGACGCTGCGCGGCATCGCCTCCGAGAGCGCTGGCGTCCATGCGCGCGCCAGCGCCACACCGGCCATCGTGGCCAACACCGCGACGTAGGCGAACACCGGCACTTTCAATTCCGCATCAATGCGCGGCAGTAGACCCGCGAGATTCAAGAGCGCCACTGCCGCAATCAAGGTCAAACCACCCGCTCTTGCCTTCGCCGACGAGCCAGGCGCGAATGCGGCGATATAACAGACGTGCGCCAGCAGAAACGAAATCAGGCCTGCCACGAAATGATCGCCCGGCAGCATTAGGCAGACATCGCCCACCAGCGACAGCAACATTCCCGCCAGCACCGCGCGCCTGTAGCGCGCGGTCACCACCGGCTGCGCCGACGCTGCCAGCCAGAAGATCAAAACCGTCGCCAGTGGTTTGCCCACGTAGTGCAGCCAAAGCCACGGGCCGCCGAGCATGGCACCGACGATGGCGGCGGCGGCCGGTAGAACCCAGAGCGATGGAAAGCGTCGGAGCATCGTCAGCGGGCCGAATTGGGCTGGATAGCATAGCGTGCGCGCACTTGCTGCAAGGCGTACGGCGACCGCGCTGTCCGGTCGACGCCGCGACTGCGGATTTCCGCTCTGCCTGTTTCGAAAACTGGACAACCTCGCGTGTCGCCGTATACTCCCCCCCACTACCTGACGCGATCGCCATGCCCCACTCTCCCGCCGAGAAAAAGAAGGCCCTCACCCGCCTGCGCCGCATCCGCGGGCAGACCGATGCGCTGGAGCGCGCGCTGGAGGCCGGCACCGACTGCGGCGCGGTGCTGCAGCAACTGGCGGCGATCCGCGGTGCTGTGAACGGGCTGATGGCGGAGGTGCTGGAGAGCCATCTGCGCGAGGAGTTCGGTGCGCTCGCGGCCAGGGATGCCGCCAAGGAACACAACGTCCAGCAGACGATCGCGCTGGTTCGTTCATATCTCAAATAACGTCTTCGTCCAACATTTCTTTTTGGAGTTCGCCATGAAATCACGTGCCGCCGTCGCTTTCGGCCCCGGTCAACCGCTGCAGATCGTCGAGATCGACGTCGCCCCGCCGAAGCGAGGCGAGGTGCTGGTGAAGATCAGTCATACCGGCGTGTGCCACACCGATGCGTTCACGCTCAGCGGCGACGATCCGGAAGGCCTGTTTCCCTGCGTGCTGGGCCATGAAGGCGCGGGCGTGGTGGTGGAAGTCGGCGAAGGCGTGACCAGCGTGAAGCCGGGCGACCACGTGATTCCGCTGTACACCGCCGAATGCGGCGAGTGCCTGTTCTGCAAATCCGGCAAGACCAATCTCTGCGTCGCGGTGCGCGCCACCCAGGGCAAGGGCGTGATGCCCGATGGCACCTCGCGCTTCTCGTACAACGGCGAGCCGATCCATCACTACATGGGCTGCAGCACTTTCAGCGAATACACGGTCGTGGCCGAAGTGTCGCTGGCGAAGATCAATCCCGAAGCCAACCACGAACACGTGTGCCTGCTCGGCTGCGGCGTGACCACCGGGATAGGCGCGGTCCACAACACCGCGAAGGTGCAGGCCGGCGACTCGGTCGCGGTGTTCGGGCTCGGCGGCATTGGTCTTGCGGTGATTCAGGGCGCGCGCCAGGCGAAGGCCGGCCGCATCATCGCTGTCGACACCAACCCGACCAAGTTCGAATTGGCGACGCAGATGGGCGCCACCGACTGCGTCAATCCGAAGGATCACGACAAACCCGTCCAGCAGGTGATCGTGGAGATGACCGGCTGGGGCGTGGACCACAGCTTCGAGTGCATCGGCAACGTCAACGTGATGCGCGCGGCGCTGGAATGTTCGCATCGCGGCTGGGGCCAGTCGGTGATCATCGGCGTGGCCGGCGCCGGCCAGGAGATCTCCACCCGCCCGTTCCAGCTGGTGACTGGCCGGACCTGGAAGGGAACCGCGTTCGGGGGTGTCAAGGGGAGAACGCAATTGCCGGGCATGGTCGAGGACGCGATGCGGGGAGACATCGAACTCGCGCCCTTCGTGACCCACACCCTGCCGCTGGCGCAGATCAACGAAGCCTTCGATCTCATGCACGAAGGCAAGTCGATCCGCACCGTGATCCATTACTGAGCGTTTGCCTTCTCCCGCTTTCGGGAAATAAGGACACCACCGGGGATTTGATTTGAATCTGGAACGCATCGAACATCGCGCTTGTTTCGGCGGCTGGCAGGACGTCTACCGGCATCATTCGGACACGCTGGACTGCACGATGCAGTTCGCTGTCTATCTGCCGCCGCAGGCCGAGAGCCGTGCGTGCCCGGTGCTGTACTGGTTGTCAGGGTTGACCTGCACCGAGCAGAACTTCATCACCAAGGCCGGCGCGCAGCGCTATGCGGCCGAACACGGCGTGATCATCGTCGCGCCGGACACCAGTCCGCGCGGCGACGACGTGGCCGATGCCGAAGGTTACGACCTCGGCAAAGGCGCGGGTTTCTACGTGAATGCCACCGAGACGCCGTGGTCGCGGCATTACCGCATGCAGGATTACGTGGCAGATGAATTGCCGGCGCTGGTCGAAGCGCACTTCCCCACCAGCGGCGCGCGCGCGATCAGCGGGCATTCGATGGGCGGTCACGGCGCGCTGGTCACGGCGCTGCGCAATCCGGGACGTTATCGCAGCGTGTCGGCGTTCTCGCCCATTGTTTCCCCGACGCAGGTGCCGTGGGGCCAGAAAGCCTTCGCCGCGTATCTGGGCGAAGACCGCGAAACCTGGAAAGCGTGGGATGCCTGCGAACTGGTCGCCACCGCCAGCGAGCGTCTGCCGCTGCTGATCGATCAGGGCGGCGGCGACGAATTCCTCGACGCGCAATTGCAGCCCGAACGCCTGCGCGAGGCCTGCGATGCGGCGGGCCACCCGCTGGATCTACGCATCCGCGCGGGTTACGACCACAGCTACTACTTCATCGCCAGTTTCATCGGCGACCATTTCATTTTCCACATGCGGCAGCTGAATCTGGCGCGGTGAGGTTCCGTTTTTCATGCCCTTGTAGGAGCGACGCAAGTCGCGATGCTTTTTTGATTTTTTGGTGAGAAGCAAAAAAGCATCGCGACTTGCGTCGCTCCTACAAAAAGCTACAGAAGATAATCGGTGTAGCTGAAACGTCCGTCGCGCAGCACAATCTCGCCCTTCGACACGCTGATCGGCGCCGAAAACATCGGGCCGGCGTGTACCAGCGTGTGGAATTCCCCGTTCTCGCCGCAGGGGTCGCAGCTTTCCGGAAGATCGCGCAGCAGCAACTCGTCGAAATCGCTACCGCTGAAACCGGCGTCGAGCGGTTCGGTATCCACGCAGACCAGCTGCGCGCGCAGGCCGGCGGCGATCATCTCGCGCGCCAAATTCGCGGTGTAGCCCGGCGTCGGATCGAAAATCGGGAAATGCGGCGTCCAGTCGAGTTCCGCGCACAGCGTTTCGCGGTACGCGCGGATGTCCTGCAGGAACAGATCACCGAATGCGATGTCGCGCAGGCCCGGCCAGCGTTCGCGCGCGCGCAGCAGCGCATCGGCGAACGCGGCGCGGTAAAGCTCGTTGCTGGCGCGCTGCGGCATCCACGCTTCGATCACCGGCAGCCCGCAGGCTTCGGCCTGCGCATACAGGATCCCGCGACGGATGCCCTGCATCGAAATGCGGTCGTAGCCTTCGGTGAGCGTGGTGACCAGGCCCACCACGTGGATATCGCCGCGCTGGCGCAGCGTGTGCAGCGTCCACGCCGCATCCTTGCCGCCGCTCCACGACAGCAGCACCGGCAGACTCATGCGTTGGTGACGTCGCGCAGCTGCCAGCCGTTGCCTGCGAGCAGACGCAGACGTTGCTTGAGGATCGTGCCGGAGATCGAGGTGACCGCGATGAGGTCGATCTTCAGATCGTGCTGTTCGCCGCGCACGGTCGCGGCGGGATCGGTCGCGCCGAGCGCGGGATCGACCGCGTCCGGATCTTCCTGGGTCGCGCGCCAGCGCTGGAACAACACGTCTTCGCGCAACGCCGCCTGCAGTTCCGCCGCGAGCCCTTCCGCGCCCTGCGAGCGGAACGCGAACTCGCCTGCGGTGCGCAACGCACCGGAATCGGGAATGCTCAGGTAATAGCGAATGGCCATGGTCGCGTCCGCATCTTCATCGGGCGGACCAGCATAGCGCGGCGGCTGCACGCTGGTCGCGCGACGCGGACATCGATCGGTGTCCGCGCCGTCGTCACCTCATTCCTTGAATTCGTGCGCCTCGGCGGCGAAGCCGATCACCAGCGAACCCTTGCCGACATTGACCATGCCAGTGAGGCTCATCACGCTCTCGAACACTTCGACGCCATGCGTACGGCAAACATCGATCAGTTCGGTGTAACCCGGCAGCAGCCGCATTTCCTCCAGCTCGCCGCCATAGCTCATGCACAGCGTCGGCGTCATCAGACCTGCGGCCACGCGTTCGGACGCGAACGCGAACAGCCTGCGTACCGCCGTGTCGAAACCGCGAATCTTCGCCACCGGCCTGGTCTCGCCGCGGTTGCAATACAGCACCGGCTTGATGTCGAGCGCACTGCCAAGCGTCGCGCTGAACAGGCTGACGCTCTTGTCGCCCTTGGCCTTGGTGCGCGAGCGCAGATACATCAGATCGCGCGGCACCATGTAGGCGTGGGTGTTGATCGCGAGGTTGTCCAGTCGTGCGCGGATCTTTGCCACGCCGTCTTCGGCCTGGATCATGCGCACGGCTTCCACCGCGGTGACGCCCTGGCCGGCGAACAGCGACTGCGTATCGACCACGCGCAGCGCGAACGGCGACTGGTGGCCGGCTGCGCTGCGCATCGGCCGGTAGTCGTTGAGGATCACGAAACTCGCCTGCATCGCGTTGTCGTGGATCGGACTTCGGGTCCGGGTGATGGTGAGGCAGAACACGTAGTCGTAATCGATGACCAGTTTTCGCAGGAACAGATCGCGGATCTGATTCACCGAAAACGGCATCGTCTCCGCCTCGGCGCCGCGGCTGGCGACATGCGAGTGGAGAAACTCGAGCGTGGCTTGTTCATTGCGGTGGTCCGCGAGCACCGCTTCCCCGATCTTGACCGTGATCGGGAGGATTTCGATCTGATTCCGTTCGATGAAGCTCCCTGGCAGATCGCATGCCGAATCGACAACGAGACCTATACGCATGGTGGTGGCTTCCGAAGGGGCGAGGCAACAGCCGAGACAGCAGCGATGACCTTCCTGGCATGACGCATCGACGGCCATGCATGCGACTGCCCCTGTTCAGCCGCGTTGCACACCCACCGGCATTTCCGCGACCCGCCGCATCTCGGGCTCTTGCAACAGAGCCGGATCGTTCAGGACCGCAACCGCAAACGCATGGGCATCATTCCCCCAAAACAGCGAATTGCCAAGCGCCAATGTCGGGACGCCGAAAACGCCGGCAGTCAGCGCGATTTCGGTGCAGTTGCGCAGCACCGCCTTGACCTCGGCCGAATCGACCACGCCGGCCGGCAATCCCAGCGCTTCGCGCACCGGCTCCAGCGCTTCGGTGCTGTCGCCAGCGCGGCCTTCGGCCCAGATCCATTGGAAGATCGCATCAATCGCCTCGGGTCGATTGCTCGCGGCAATCGACAACCGCAGCGCCGGCAGCGGGTTGAACGGGTGCTTCGGCGGGAACCGCAGCGGAATGCCGGCCTGTTGCGCCTGCCACAGCACGTGGCGATAGGTGAATTCGCGCTTGCTGGGGATTTCCGCCGGCCCTTTCTGGCCGCGCGTGTCCAGCACCGCCGCCAGCAGGATCGGCACCGGAAGAATCGCGTGTTCGGCCATCAGTGCGCGCACCTTCGGCCACTGCAGATAGGCGAACGGCGAGATGAAATCGAAATACCAGCAGTTGGGAGTGTCGGTCATGGCGGAACCTGATGAAGGAATGCGTGCGCGCGTCAGCAGCCGACGGCGGCGTGTTCGGCGACCGCATGCAGCAGCTCGTCGCCTTCGGCGGCGCCGGAGAGGAACAGCACCGGATGCGAGAGATTGTAGTGGTCGCTGGTGTCGAAGATCAGATCGAGTCCGCCGTCGCGATCGAGATCGCCGGCGAAGATCACGTGCGGCGAGGCGTCGTCGCCGAGAAAAATGTCCGGCGCCGCCGACAATGCGCTGCTGCCGGTCATTTCGACCAGCGTTTGCCGCTGCCCGTTCTCGACATCGCCATCCTTGCCGTCTTCGCTCAGTTCGATCCGGCAACGGTAGGTCATGCCGTCCTGCGCGGTCTTCGCCGCATCTGCGATGCAGCGGGTGAGGATGCGGTAGACGCCGTCGCCCAGACGCAGACGCTGCATCGGCAGCGGACCCTCCCCGACGTATTCGCTCACCGCCACCGCAACCGGTCCCGCATGCAGACCGGGACCACGCAGATAGGTGACGACCTCGCCCACGTCGCTGCCGATCTCCTGTCCGGTGGCTTCGCCTTCGGCATCGGTGATGACGTCGAACACCCGCTTCACGCGCAGGCGCGCCATGCGCAGGCTGGCGTCGCCCTCGTGCACGCGCAGCGCGAGCCAGCGTTCGCCGTGACGCGCGGCCGCTTCGCCGTCGTGGAACATCCCCGGCGGCTGCAGCGCGTGCGTGCCAGTCAAGGCCGTGCCGGTCAATGCCGCGCCGGTCAATGCCAACATCAGAACGGACGACAGCATCGCGGGTCCGGCGGTTATTCGATCGCAGCAGGATACGCGCGCGGCAACTCGCCCGCCGCGCGCAGATAGCGGTCGCGCAGTTCGGTCTGGCGGCTGCGCATCGGGATCGCGCGGCCGTCGAACCACACCTGTTTCGCAACCGTGCTCACATCCAGCGGATCGCCGGTCCACAGCACCAGATCGGCGCGCTTGCCGACCGCGATCGTGCCGATGCGATCGCCCACGCCGAATGCATCGGCGGGGACGCGCGTGAGCCCAGCCAAGCCGTCTTCCCACGGCAATCCGTTCGCGACCGCGTTGCCGGCGGTCTGGCGGATCTTGCGCGCGTTGTGCGAGGCCTTGTCGACCTGCGAAAACCCGACCTGCACGCCCGCCGCACGCAGCCGCGCGGCGTTCTGCAGCGTGGCGCCGATCTCGTCGAAACTCTGCGGCAGATTGCCGAGCGGATCGACGAACACCGGGACTTTCGCTGCGGCCAGCTGCGGCGCCAGCATCCACGCTTCGGCGCCGCCCTGGATGCCGATGCGCACGCTGTGACGCTGCGACCAGCGCAACAGCTGGCGGATGTCGGCGGCGCGGTGCACTTCCACCATCACCCGCCCGCCACCGTTGAGATAGCGCGCGAGGGTGTCGCGGCCGGCCGGGGTGAGCATCGCCATCGGCGAGCCGGCGGGAATCCGCCCGCGCACTTCATCGATGAACTGATCGAGCAGCATCCATTGACTGGCGCGGGAGCCGCCGCTGAGGTTGGCGCCATCGCTGCCCAGTTTCACGAACAGCAATTTGGGGCCGGCCGGATCGGCGCTGCCGTCCAGGCGCACCACCGCACCCTGACCGCCGATGATCGAGCCGCCGTTGGCGGTGTCCGCGCCCAGCAGCGTGAAACCGATGCCCTCGATGCGCGCGATCGGCACCAGGATCGAAGCCGGGTTGTACGCCAGGGTCACATCGAACTCGGGCCGCACCACCATCTGCTTGCCCTGGCCCAGCGCCAGCGACTGGTCGGTGGTCGGATCCTCGCCGGACACTTCGTCCAGACCGATCGCCGTGATGCCGCCGAACAGCGTCGGCGTCAGCGGCTTGCCGGCAGCGTCGACCACATCGACGCCGTTCGCGGCCGACAGACCACGACCGATCGCAGCGATATTGCCATCGCGCACCAGCACGTCGGTGTTCTGCAGCGTGCCCTGCGCACCGGCGGTGTGCACGGTGGCGTTGCGGATCAGCAGATTCTGGGAGAAGGCGTTGCCGACAAACAGCACGCTGCCTGCCACCAGCAGACGCATCACACCCGATGCCGTCATCCCCGCGAACGCGTGGACCCAGCGGCGTCGATGCGAACGCGCAGCGTTGCACTGCAACGTCGCTGGGCTCCCGCCTGCGCGGGAGCGACGATCAAAAGAAAAGCGGCTCATCGCACACCTCCTTCGAAGCTTTGGCCCAGCATGAAATCGGACTTCGGCTGGCGCGACGGATCGTTGCGGTCGTAGACGCGCGCGCCGTCGACGTAGACCTGTTCGGCCTTGGCATAGACGCTGAACGGGTTGCCGCTCCACAGCACCACATCGGCCATCTTGCCGGCCTCCAGCGTGCCGGTCCTGTCGAGGATGCCCAGCGCCTTCGCCGCGTTCGAGGTGATCCAGCGCACCGCGCGCTCCGGCGGAATGTCGATGCCGATGCGCTGCGCGCTGGCGATCACTTTCGCCGCTTCCTGATTCAGTCGCTGGATGCCCTCTTCCGAATCCGAATGCACGATCGCGCAGCCGTTCTGCACGCGATCAACCAGCGCGATGTTCTCCTGGATGCCGTCGAAGGCTTCCATCTTGAAGCCCCACCAGTCGGCCCACAGCGCGCCGCAGATATTCTCGGCGGCGAGGCGGTCGGCGATCTTGTAGGCCTCCACGCCGTGGTGGAACGCGCTGATCCTGAAGCCGAATTCCTTCGCCAGATCCATCATCACCGCCATCTCGTCGGCGCGGTAGCAGTGGATGTGCACGAGGATGTCGCCGTTGATCGCGCCGGCCAGCGTGTCCATCTTCAGATCGCGCTTGCCGCCGCTGTCGTTGGCGCTGTCGGTGGTGCCCGAACCGCTCTGCCACCAGCGCTTCTTCGGCGCCGCCGCCGCTTTTTTCGGCCGATTCTTCTTCAGGTATTCGCTGGCGTCGATGAACGCCGCGCGATAGCCGGCCACGTTACCCATCCGCGTCGACGGGCCGCCGCGCTCGCCGTAGGTGCGCTTGGGGTTCTCGCCGCAGGCCATTTTCAGGCCCCACGGCGCACCCGGGAATTTCATGCCCTGATAGGTCGTGGCCGCCACGTTCTTCAAGGTCACGCCACGCCCGCCAATCAGATTCGCCGAACCGGGCAGCACCTGCAGCGAGGTCACGCCGCCGGCCAGCGCCGTGGCGAAGCCCGGGTCCTGCGGCCACACCGAATGCTCGGCCCAGACGCCCGGCGTGGTCGGCGCGGTCGCTTCGTTGCCGTCGGAGTGCGAACGCGTGCCCGGGCTGGCGTAGACGCCCAGATGCGAATGCACGTCGATGATGCCGGGCGTCACCCACTTGCCGCGACCGTCCACGCGCAGGGCGTCGGCGGGCACATCCAGATTCGGCCCGACCGCGACGATGTTGCCGTCGCGCATCAGCACGTCCGCAGTGTCGAGGCGCGTGCCCGTGCCGGTAAGGACAGTCGCGCCCTGGATCAGCACCGGCGGCGAGGCGATCGCGCGGTAGGTGCTGGCGTACGGATCCTGCGCGAAGCGCGAGGCGACGGCTTTTTTCGGCGCGCCCGCTGGCGCATCGGCCGCAAAGGCCGGCGCCAGCACAAGCGCAGGCAACACAGTCGCGACCAGCGCGGCGATGAAAGTTCGGTGCATGGCGGTCGTTCCCCACGAGAGAACCGCAACCCTAGCCCGCCGGCGCCCCGGTGCCAACCATGACCTTGGTCATGGTGCGTGACAAAATACGGCCGACCACACGGAGACGCGCATGAAAGAAAAAGACCAGATCGTCCAGAACTGGCTGCCCCGCTACACCGGTTTGACCCTGGACCAGTTCGGCGAACACATCCTGCTGACCAACTTCGGCGGCTACCTCAACCATTTCTCGCGGATGACCGGCGCGCCGATCGTCGGCCTGGACCGGCCGATGCCCAGCGCCACCGCCGACGGCATCACCCTGATCAACTTCGGCATGGGCAGCCCCAACGCCGCGACCATGATGGACCTGCTGTCCGCGATCATGCCGCAGGCGGTGCTGTTCCTCGGCAAATGCGGCGGCCTGAAGAAGAAGAACCAGCTCGGCGACCTGGTCCTGCCGATCGCCGCGATCCGCGGCGAAGGCACCAGCAACGACTACCTGCTGCCCCAGGTGCCCGCACTGCCCGCATTCGCCCTGCAGCGCGCGGTGTCGACGATGATCCGCGACCTCGGCCACGACTACTGGACCGGCACCGTCTACACCACCAACCGCCGGGTCTGGGAACACGACGACGAGTTCAAGGAAAAACTCCGCGCGATGCGCTGCATGGCCATCGACATGGAAACCGCCACCATCTTCGCCGCCGGCTTCGCCAACCGCATTCCCTCCGGCGCACTGCTGCTGGTCAGCGACCAGCCGATGATTCCCGAAGGCGTGAAGACCGAAGCCAGCGACGCGAGAGTCAGCGCCGAATATGTCGAACGCCACATCCAGATCGGCATCGAAGCGTTGCGCCTGATCCGTCGGCATGGCAAATCGGTGCGGCACCTGCGGTTCGACGAATGACGGCGATGGCGCACGACATCGTCGCCTTCTGGCGCGATGCCGGCCCGGCGACGTGGTTCGCCCGCAACGACGCGTTCGACGACGCACTGCGCCTGCGTTTTCTCGACGAACACTTCGCCGCCGCGCGTCGCGAACGCGAAGCGCAGCTCGACGATGCGAATGGCGCGCTCGCCTTGATCCTCCTGCTGGATCAAGTCCCGCGCAACGTCTTCCGCAACAGCGCGCACGCCTTCGCCACTGACCCGCTGGCGCGCGAGTACGCGGATCGCGCCATCGCTGCGGGCTTTGATCGACTTGTCGATTCCGCGCTGCGGATCTTTTTCTATCTGCCGTTCGAGCATTCCGAGGCCATCGCCGACCAGGACCGCACGATCGCGCTGTGCGAAGCGCTCGGCGATGCGAATTACCTCAAATATGCGCAGGCGCATCGCGATGTGATTCGCCGGTTTGGGCGGTTTCCGCATCGCAATCTGGCGTTGGCGCGGGTGAGTACGACGGAAGAGCAGATCTGGTTGGATGCGGGTGGTGGTTTTTGATTTTCAGGCCCAATATACGACCACGGAGCGATCTTCTGCCTACTGTGGAAGCGACGGAAGTCGCGAAGCCGACAATTCCACAGCAACCACTTCAATCGCCATCCTGCTGCGGTGCATCGCTGGTATTCGCCTGATTGCGAAAATCGCCATGTCGCGCGCGCTGCGGGAGTCGCGGCTCCCGCCGCTCCCACAAACAGCAACAACAAGTTGCTCCACGAGCAGTACCCGTGTTCTGAATGACAGGGGTGATGTGTCGAGCGAAAAGCGCCCCTCATCCGACGCTACGCGCCACCTTCCCCTCGCTGTGCGGGGAGAAGGAGAGCGGAGGCGTTGCGTTTTGTTCCCTCTCCCGCGCATCGCGCCGACGCGGTCAAACAGGCATTGCATCGGCTTGGCGCAGGGTAAGACCACGCTGGGGTGGAGGTTGTCTGCGGCATCGTTCACTCCTCCCAACCTCCCCCTGCGCTGCGCGCAAGGCGAGGAGGAGAGCGTCGCGACTAAAGTCGCTCCTACAAAAACACACAAGGCGGCCGATGGCCGCCTTGTGTGTTTCGCTGGATGCGCGACACGACGCGATGGGATGCGCCGCAACGGCAGGCATGAGCCCGCCCTACTTCACTTCCTGAGCTGCTGCCACAGAAAGGTATACGCCAGCGCGCGCATATGCGCTTCCTGCTCGTTGTTGGCGGCGCCGCCGTGACCGCCTTCGATGTTTTCGTAGTAGCGCACGTCGGCGTTCATCGCTTCCATCTTCGCCATCATCTTGCGGGCGTGGCCCGGGTGGACACGGTCGTCGCGGGTGGAGGTGGTGAAGAGTACCGGCGGGTAGGTGGTGCCTTCCTTCAGCAGGTGGTACGGCGAGAAGGTCTTGATGAACTCCCAGTCCTTGGTGTCGGGGTCGCCGTATTCGGCCATCCACGAGGCGCCGGCCAGCAGGTGGCTGTAGCGCTTCATGTCGAGCAGCGGCACCTGGCAGACGACGGCGCCGAACAGCTGCGGGTACTGCACGATCATATTGCCCATCAGCAGGCCGCCGTTGCTGCCGCCCTGCGCGCCGAGCCGTGCGGGCGAGGTGATCCTGCGCGCGAACAGATCTTCGGCGACCGCCGCGAAATCCTCATACGCTTTGTGGCGATTCGCCTTGAGCGCGGCCTGGTGCCAGCGCGGGCCGTATTCGCCGCCGCCGCGGATGTTGGCCAACACATACACGCCGCCGTTCTGCAGCCAGCCACGACCAGCCATGGAGTTGTAGCTCGCGGTGAAGGACACCTCGAAACCGCCGTAACCCCAGAGCAGCGTGGGCGTGCTGCCGTCCAACGGCAGGAATTTCGAGCGGACGATGAAATACGGCACTTTGGTGCCGTCCTTCGAGATGGCGAACTGCTGTTCGGTGATCATTCCGTCGGCTTCGAAGAACGCCGGCATCGACTTGAGCTTCTGCGGCTGCTGGCCGATCTCGACCATCGACAAGGTCGTCGGCGTGAGGAAGTCGGTGGTGGTCATCCACAGCGCATCGCCAATGTCCGCGTCGATGGCGCTGACGTCGACGGTGCCCACCGCCGGGGCACCGACCAGCAGGCTCTGCCGCCAGCTGCCTGCGCCGATCGGGGTCATGATCCGGATCTTGCTCTTCACATCGTTGAGCAGGCTCAGCACCAGGTGCTGTTTGGTCCAGGTGTAGCCGGACAGCGAGGTGTGCTCGTCCGAGGCGAAGGCGATATCGAACTCGCGATCGCCGGCCATGAATTTGTCGAAATCGATCACCAGCAGCGATCCGGCTTCGTAACTGCGGTCCTTCGACTTCCACGGTTCGCGCAGTTCGAGGGTCAGCCACTGGTTGTGCACGGCCTTGTTGGCCGAGTTCGGCACGTCGATCTTGACCAGCTTGCCGTCCTTGCCGCGCAGATACAGTTCGTCGTTGTAGAAGGCGAGCGTGCGGCTGACGAAGTCGCGTTCGAAGCCCGGCGAGAGATCGCGATAGGCGGCGATGTACATGTCCTCGGGCTTGCCTTCGTAGACCACTTTGGCCGATTCCAGCGGTGTACCCCGGGTCCACTGTTTGACGACGCGCGGATAGCCGGATTTGGTCATCGAACCGGCGCCGAAATCGGTGTAGACGAACACCGTGTCCTGATCGATCCACTGCAGGCCGCCTTTCGATTCCGGGCGGAAGAATCCGTCCTGCACCCAGGTCTTGGCGTCGAGATCGAACTCGCGGGTCACGTCGGCATCGGAGCCGCCGCGCGACAGCGCGATCAGGCAGCGCTCGTACTTCGGCTTGAGGCATTCGGCGCCGTGCCACACCCAGTTCTCTTTCTCGGCGGCATTCAGCGCATCGAGATCGATCACGGTTTCCCACTTCGTGTCCGGCTTGCGGTATTCCGCCAGCGTCGTGCGGCGCCACAGCCCCTGCGGGTTCTGCTTGTCCTTCCACAGGTTGTAGTAGTGGGTGCCGATCTTCTGCACGCCGGGGATGCGCGCCTCGGAGTCGAGGATTGCGCGCAGATCGGTTTCCAGCCGCTTGAATTCGGGCGTGCTGGCGATCTCCGCTTCGGCCTTGGCGTTGCGCTCGCGGACCCAGTCCAGCGCCTTCTCGTCGGTGACGCCTTCGAGCCAGAGGAAGGGGTCGGCGGAAGTGGCGGTATTGGACATGGTCGGCTTGGCGGCAGGGGCGGGCGTCGCGGCGTGGGCGACCGGGGAAGGGGTCGCGCCGATCGCGAAGGCGACGGCGAGACAGACATGCGAAAGCTTGGGCATGTGGGGTCCGGAACAGAGGACGGCGGGGGCCGCAACGCTAGCAC
>JBAQRU010000290.1:0-14009 GCA_049296025.1 Lysobacteraceae bacterium
CGGAATTCCTGCAAAGCGGGAAGCGCGATCTTAAGCGAACGACGGTGATGCCATCGTTATGCGCCAACGACGCATGCCGGGGTTCAGACAGAACGTCGCGGCTTGCGCCCCGAGCCAAGTTTGCGCGTCAGCGTGTTCCGGCCGAGACCGAGTTTGGCCGCCGCTTCGGAACGATGGCCGCCGGTATGCGCCAACGCGGCGTCGAACAGCACCTGATCGAAGCGCGCGCGCGCTGCGGCATGCAGATCGCGCTCGCCCGCATCGAGACGCGCGCGCGCCCAACCGCCGAGCGCCATTTCCCAATCCGACGAGGCCAACGACAACGATGCGTCCGCAGCCTGTGCGCCGAACGCATCGTCGAGGTCTTCCGCTGCGATCACGTCACCGGGCGCCAGCGCGGCCATCCGCCAGCACAGGTTTTCCAGTTCGCGCACATTGCCCGGCCAGTCGTGCGCGAGCAGCCGCTGCAGCGCTGCGGGCGCGAAACGCTTCACCGGCGCATCGAATTTTCCCGCCGCCGCGCGCAGGAAACGTTCGGCCAGGCGCGGGATATCGTCGCGTCGCGCGCGCAGCGGCGGCAGCGGCAGACGCACCACGTCGAGTCGATGCAGCAAGTCGGCGCGGAAGCGGCCTTCGGCGACCCGCGCGTTGAGGTCCTGGTGGGTCGCCGCGATCACCCGCACATCGACGCGGATCAGTTCGCGACCGCCGACGCGGAAGAATTCGTTCTCGGCGAGCACGCGCAGCAGCCGCGTCTGCAGCGGCAGCGGCATATCGCCGATTTCGTCGAGAAACAATGTCCCGCCATCGGCCTGTTCGAAGCGGCCGATGTGACGCTTGCTGGCACCGGTGAACGCGCCTGTTTCATGGCCGAACAGTTCGCTTTCCAGCAGTTCCGACGGAATCGCTGCGGTGTTGAGTGCGACGAATGGTTTGCGCGCGCGCGGCGATTCGCGATGCAGCGCGCGTGCCACCAGCTCCTTGCCGGTGCCGGTTTCGCCGGTGATCAGCACCCCTAGCGGCGCCTGCGCCAGTCGGCCGATGGCGCGGAACAGCGCCTGCATCGCCGGAGTGTCGCCGACCAGCGCATCGGTGGCCGGGACGCGCGCTTCGAGTACCGCATCGACATCGTCCGGCTCGTTTCCGCGCGCGCGTCCGGGCGCGAGCGCCTGCGCCGCGAGCGCGACCACCGCATCGAGATCGAAAGGTTTCGAGAGGAATTCATGCGCGCCGCCGCGAAACGCACCGGCGGTGCTGGCGATGTCGGTGTACGCGCTCATCACGATCACCGGCAGCTGCGGATGCTGCGCCTTGATGGCATCCAGCAGCACCAGACCATCGTCGCCGGGCATGCGCACATCGGTGAACAGCAGATCCGGCACCGGGCGCATCGCGATGGCGTCGAGCACCGCGCGCGCGGAATCGAAGGCGGTCACCGCGTAACCCGCTTCGCGCAGCGCGGTGGCGAGCACGAAGCGCACCGAGCGGTCGTCGTCGACGACCCAGATCGATTCGGTGTTGGTGCCGTGATCAATGCCCATCGCTGCGTGCCTTCGGGCTGCGTCCCATCGGATGATCGTGATCGTCGTGCGCCAGCGGCGCGAACGGCAGCAGCACAGTGAAGACCGTGTGCCCGGCGCGCGAGCGATAGCTCAACGAGCCGCGATGCTCGCGCGCGACCTGCTGCGCCAGCGCCAGCCCCAGACCGGTGCCTTCGGCGCGACCGCTGACCAGCGGCAGGAACACCTGCTCGGCCAGCGCTTCGGGCACGCCGCGGCCGTCGTCGGAAATCTCCAGACGCAGCGCGCGCGCATGCGCCGCATCGCCAATGCGCACGCCGTGCTCCACGCGGGTACGCAGGCTGACGCTGGCCGCACCGGCTTCGATCGCATTGCGCACCAGATTCCACACCGCCTGGGTCAGCCGGTCGGCGTCGCCGGGCAATTCCGGCAGCGACGGGTCGTAGTCGCGGACGAGTTTGACCGCCCAACCGGCATCGTTTTCGGCAAGGCGCAGCACGCGTTCCAGCACGACATGGATGTTCAAAAGCTCGTGCGCGCGCGCCGGCTGTGGCGACAGCAGCCGATCGATCAGTTCGGTCAGCCGCGCGACTTCGGATTCGATCAGTTCGGTCAACTCGCGCGCCTCGTCGCTCTCGACCCGGCGTGCCAGCAGCTGCGCCGCGCCCTTCAGCCCGGCCAGCGGATTACGCAATTCGTGCGCCAGGCCTTTGAGCGCCGCCGACAACGCCGATGGCAGCACGGTGGCCGGATCGTCGCCCGGGAATTCATCGACCGGATGCGCTTCGATCCACCAGCCGCCGTCGGAGCGCTGCGAGAGGAGGGCATCCGCGTACGGCCGGGTATCGCTGCCGGGAAAGGCGAAATGCAGCCGGCGCAGCCGGATCTGCTCGCCGACGGGCGCCTCGACAAGGATCCGCGCCAGCCGTTGGCCTTCCACTTCGAACGCCGCCAATGGCTGCCCCGGCAGGCGGCGCTGACTCACCCCCAGCCAGCGCGCGAAGGCCAGATTGCCGCCCTCCAACCGCCCCGCCCCGTCGCACCAGGCAACGGGGGTGACGAGGGCGTCGAGGGGGGTGAGGTCGGCGGACACTGCACCAATATAGTGCAATCAGGTCTGAAATTTGAGTCTTTGGCGTGTCTGGAAGGGGCGAAGCAGGACGCCTATGCCAACACCGACGACGCGCCTGTGAGCGAACAGCCGTCGTGCCGGGCGGGGGCGGGAACTTCCTCAACGACCAGAAGAAAGTGGGTGTCCCAATCTTTTACCTTGGGACGGTATCGCCACGTATTGCAAACCCCAGAACAAGGTCAGCCTCGGCTTGGTGGAAGCGCTGAACAACAAGATTCGGGTGATCCAGCGCAGCGCCTACGGCTACCGCGATGAGGATTATCTGAGGCTCAAGATCATCACCAGCTTCCTGCCGCCACTACCCGAAAACGCACGATTGCACCCACACTGATCCGCGAAGACCCGTCTTTATGTCACGATTATCTGTACTGCGTAAAAATCAGAAATTCGCACCGCGTTTTCAATAACCTCTTGCAAAGCCCGCCTGAGATCCCCGCGAGGCGTAGGCATTTCAGGAGGTCGCCACTCTTTGACCGCACCACTCATCAACCAAGCTTGATATTCCTCATCCGACATCCGCACTTTGAAATCGCCGATATGGCGCCATGGATCATCGGAATTGTGAGTATAAGACAGCGGATACCACATCCGACCGTCATTTGGCGCATCCATGCGTCCGAAACACACAGTAGCTTCTCTGAGGCGATCATAAACGCCGCAGGAAAAACGAAGCTTGAATTTTCCGTTGGAAAAAATCGCGTGCTCAACCCCGGATTCCTCGAAAAAAACGACCGGTTGGAGGCCGTTATTTTCGATGAATCGGCCGAACACATCGAGCGCGACATCCTGGATTTCAAGCATCAGTTTCTCCTCGGCACGAACGCAGTTCCATTCCACACAAGACGTCCCTGGCTGACATGGTACTCCAAGCGGCTCAACTCGTTGAAGGTGAAGCCCTTGCCATAATCTCGAATTTCCTGAGGCTTATAACCAACAAAACGGAAACTCATCCCTCTATCGACCATGTCGTCCAAGAATTGCTGATTAACGGCCCACTGCAGCTTGAAAGCATCGTCGGGGTTCAGGCCATGACCGATCCTCTCGAATTCCTGATCGCTCATGCCAAAGTAATAGCCCCCAGTCTCCTCGGCGCGGTCCCGGTAGAAACTTGAGGTGCCCGGATCGGAATCATGGCGACTGGGTCCTAGCGTGACAAGTCTGGGCGTGCTTCCATCCGGAGCCCGCACTTCATGCCTCGTCGCCGCGGCAAACTGACGGACCAACCCCATGTCGACCACTCCGGTTTCTTTGAACCGTTCGTTGAGTCTGGAAGCAAGACCATAGATGCGAGTGAGGCGATATAGCTGGGGATCACCAGCCTCCGAATCAACGTTTTGGTTTATCTGCCTTTGGCGCGCAAGCCGACTTTCCATGGCATCAATGCGCCGCGACAGGCCTGAAGTATGTTTGGCCCAAGCCCATGCGCCACCGACGATGAGCATACCGACGGTGAAGATACCGACTGCCGCATCGGTAGCACGATCAGCTTCATACCCGGGCTTTCTGACATATTCTTCTGAGATTCTCGATATTGCATTCGCCTGTTGCTCCTGTACCCAGGCGCCTGCGGGAGAAGCATTGAAGGCCTCTCTGATTACGAACATCGAAGGTCCGGCAGCCACATCCAAGCCTACGAGAGCGAACTTCAGCCAAGGTCTGTCCTCGATCTCAGCGGCGATGGACTTAGCGGTTGACCCGACGAAGGCAGCAGAATTGTCTACCGACGCAGCCCCTAACACCGGACTATTCTCTTCTCGCTCCCACTGCGCCCTATCCGCGCGAGCTTCGGGAGTATTTGCCGCAGCGAGGCTAGAGAGCTCGTCCATGAAAGATTGCGCGTAAGCCTGGTTCGTCACAAGATCGAGCACTTCGACCGAAGCGAACATTCCACGCCTGCGGAAATACTGCATCGTGTTTTCGACATCTTCGGCGGTAGCGCGGACACCATTTTCGTCTGCCACCATGCCAAGATAGCGACGAGTTAAACCCATGTGCTCGCGCGGCGTTAGATTCGTCTCGCCACTGCTGAAGGCGATCGTGTCCGCGATGACGGCCTCCACTTCTGCGGGGTCCACGTCCAATGCAATGTTCGCGATCATGGATCTCGCCGTCAGGCCTTGTGCTTCGCCCTGACTTTCGAATCTCTCTAGGATTCCGCCAAACTGGCGCAACCTTGCGCTTCTGACCTCCCGTACCCTGACCTCCTGAACGAGGTGGTTGGCAATTGCGTTGCCGAACGCATCAGCCACGATCGATCCGTAATCTATCGGATCGTCGAAGCCGAATGCGCGACGCACATGCGTGCGGGTGACTCCTCCGACGATTCCATTGAAAAGGTCGTTACGGAAACCATCGCCGCTACCGATGGCTGGGCTGCTGTCGGGCATGAAGCCCAATGCCTTGCTGATGCCTGCCGAAATAGCACCAGAGACTGCGCCCGCCGCGATGCTCTTCCAGCTGAAGCTTGTTTCGATCCCTGCCAAACGATTCGCAGCGTACGATGTCACACTGCCTATGGCGGAGTTGATGGCACCACGGGCGACATGCGCGTAATTCCCGCTGCCGGCCAATTGACTGACGAGCCCCGTGCTACCGACGCCCGCCGTGAGGCCCGCCGTCAGGCCACTTGCGACAGCACTTCGTAAACTGAAGTGCTCGACAACACCAAGGGCTTTGCCAACTACTTGGCTGGCAACGCTGCCCATGAATCCGCCAACAGCTGCGGCTGCCATCGTCGCAGCTGTGATACTGCCACCGAGCGCGACCGCCATACCGGCACCTGCCGCGATGGCGCCACCGGTCAGCACCGATCCGCCGACCGCCATGATGCTGCCGCCCATCGTACCGAGCGCAGCGCCAAAACCCACACCCTGCGCCGCTGCCGACATGGCCACAGCCGCCGCACCTGCCGTAAACACCGTCACCACAACCGCCACCACCACCATCAACACCATCGCAATGACGTTGCAGCTCTTCTTCGGCGGCGGCGTGATGTAAGGCAGGCCCGGGCTGGTCGGCCCGATGGCTTCGCTGGGGTCGTAGGGGCGGAAGGTGTTGGCGTCGTTGTTGCTGACGGTTACCTTGGGCGTGTTGAGCTGGGTGCCGGCGATGAGGCCGGCGTCCGGGTCGGACAAACCATTCGCGTCGGCGAGCACGTACCACAGGCTGCTGTTGCCGTAGACGCGCTGCGCCAGACTCTGCAGGGTTTCGCCCTGCTGCACAGTGACCGTACCGCCACCCGCAGCGTAGTTGCCGCTGCCGTTGAGGGTCTGGATCTGCGGGGTGTCGTAGGTGCCGCCGTTCCAGGTGCGAATCTGCCCACCTTCCCTGAGTTCCGCCTGCTGTTGGCCAGCGGCATGCACGAACAGATAGTTCGATTTTGCGCCGGAGGCGTCCGCAGTCTGGGTGAAGACGTTGCTGACGATCTTGCCTTCGCGCCGTGTCTGCACGCGGCCGTCACCGTTGTAGGTGTAGGCGCGGGCGCGATCCTCCAGCACGCCCAGGTTGCTGGGCAATGGCGTGTTTTCGATCTGCTTGACCAGCTTGCCGAACGCGTCGTACGTCAGCGTGTTGGTGGTGGCGCGGTAGTTGTTGTTGGTGCTGACGCCGCTGATGAATTTCTCGACGTAGCCCTCCCATCCCTCGTAGCTGCTGGTGTAGGTATGGGTCGCCCAGCTGATGTCCTTGGCGGTATAGCGGTACACCGAGACCCGGCCGATGCTGTCGTAGCCGCTGTTGCCGAACTGGTCGGTGTACATCACCCGGCTGTCTTCGATCAGCACCGTGAGGCTGGTGCGCTGCAGGGTGTCGTCGTAGTCCCACGGCTCGAACCACTGGATGCCGTTGATGCCGTTGTTGCGCTCCAGATTGATCTGCAGGGTCAGGCGGCCGTCGGCGTCGTAGGTGAAGGTTTCGGCGCTGGAAATCCAGCCGGACACGTGCATGTCCGGTCCCTGCGGGAAGCCCTCGCCGTCGAGCGGCGCCTGCACGCGCGTGCCGTTCTGGTAATAGCTGCGGGTCTCGATCATCCGGTCGGCAGCGTCGTACGTGTACTGCTTGGAGATGCCGCCGAACTCGAAATTCACCGGGTTGAGATATTCGCCGTGGAACTCGTACTGCTTGCGACCGCGCAGATCGTAGGTGGTGCGGTAGACGATCTGGTTGGTGCCGGACTTGACCGAACGGCCGACCACCTGGCCCACGGCGTCGTACATCAACTCGTACGACGCCACACCGCTGGCGCCCAGACCGATGTAGGTGCCCTGCGCGCCTGCGGCGCCGACCAACTGACCGCCGACCAGTTTCAGGCGGTTTTCGGCATCGTAGACAAACCATTCGTCCTTGATCTGCACCGGTACGCTGGTGGCCAACGCATTGATCATCGGCACCGGAGCGGTCGCACTGCTGTTGCCGGTCGGCTGGATCTCGACAATGGCGGCGCTGCCGGCAAGCGCAGGGCCGGTGCCCATGTCGAAGCTGTAGACCCGGGCGACGGCTTCGGTGTCGTCGATCGCTGCGGCGACCGGTACAACGTCATTCGTCGGAATCGAACTCGCAGCAGTCGTCGTGACAGCCGCTGCGATCAACGTGTCTGCGACAGCAACCGCCAGATCGTCATCGCTCTGCGGCGCTGGCGCAGCGACCGGAACGATGCTTTGCGCGATGCCGAAGGGCTCGACATCGGGGCCCGGGAGTGGAGTCGGCGATTCGCGGGGCGACGCGATGTCCCAGGAACGGGACATGAGCTCGCCGTCCAGCGATTCGGGTTCCGGCGCGATCGCAGCGGATTGCAGACTCGGATCATCAACCGGCACGCCATTGAGCTGGCCGCCTCCGGTGCCTTCTTTGTAGAGCAGGAAGTCGTCGGTAATGCTCAGGCCGGAGGGATCGGTCGCCCGTACCCGGATGGTCCAGGTCTGATTGTTGATACCTCCAGGACTGCCGCTGAAGGTCCGGGTGGATGCGTTGAAGCTGAGCCATGCGGGCAGTGCGGCGGCGCTCGCCTGGGTCGCGCTGTAGGTCAGCGGATTGTTGTCCGGGTCGATAAAGGAACCGGCCGGAATCGTGTACACGAAGTAATCGCCAGTCATCGTCCACTGGTCGTCCAGCGGCACACTGACCACCGGCGCCTGATTGGCCGGCGCCGAGGCGTTGATGGTGAAGGTGAAAGTGGTGTTGCTCACCCCGCCACGGCCATCGTTCGCGGTGTAGGTCACGGTCCAGCTGCCCACCGTGGTCGGCGTGCCGCTGATGGTGCGGGTGGCGGGGTTGAACGACAGGCCCGGCGGCAGATTGCTGACGCTGTAGCTGAGCGCGTCGTAGTCGGCATCGGTGAAGGCCGGCAGCGTGAGGGACAGGCTGCCACCCACGCCGCCGGTCTGTGTGCCCACCGATGGCGGCGTGGGCGCGTTGTTGGCTAGGACGGTCAGGGTGAAGGTGGTGTTGGTCACCCCGCCGTTGCCGTCGTTCGCGGTGTAGGTCACGGTCCAGCTGCCAGCGGTCGGCGGGGTGCCGCTGATCGCACGCGTGCCCGAATTGAATGACAGGCCCGGCGGCAGGTTGCTGACGCTGTAGCTCAACGCATTGCCGTTGGCGTCGCTGAACGCCGGCAGCGTGTAGGCGTAGGCGCTGTTCTGGCGCGCGGTCAGCGTGCCGATGCCGGGCGCGACCGGCGCCACGTTGGCGCTGACCGTGAACGCGCCGACGGCACTGGCATTGGATGGATCACGTGCGGTGATCCGCATGTTGTAGTCGTAGTAGTACTGGTACACGTTGTCGTAGCCGGCCGAATACAGGCCCTGCAACGTGCCGCTGATGGTGCCGTTGGCGGCGATCGACAGGTTCACGGCCGAAGCCGCGACCCACACCGGCTCGACCCAGCGCGTATCCGGCTCACCCGGCGCGAGCCAGTAAGTCTCCCAGTAACCCGGGCGCTCGACTTCCAGCGTGTAGGTCAGGGCATCGCCGTTGGCGTCGGTGAACGCACCGGCGGGCAGCGTCCAGGACACGCCGGTGCCGGAGGTGCCGCTACGCGCCGGCAACGTGCCGTTGTAGACGGGACCGACGTTGGCGGTTGAGATGGTGAACAGGCCCGAGGCGGTGCTGGTGCCGTCCGATGCCATCACCCGGATGGTCCAACTGCCCGCCGAGCCCGGCGTGCCGCTGAAAGTGCGGGTGGCGGCGTTGAAGCTCAGCCACGCTGGCAGCGCGACACCGTTGGCGTCGGCGCTGTAGGTCAGCGCATCGCCGTTCGGATCGGTGAACGCACCCGCCGGCACCGTGTAGCTGAAGCCGACACCCGGCGACGCCGACTGGTTGCTCAAGCCCCCGCCGTAGACCGGCGGCGTGCTGGGTGTGGTGACCGTGAAGCTGCGGTTGGCGGACACACCGGACGGATCGGTCGCGGTGATATTGATGGTCCAGCTGCCGACCGGGCCGGCGGTGCCGCTGAGCACGCGGGTGGTGGCGTTGAAACTCATCCACGCCGGCAGGCCACTCGCGCTGTAGGTCAGCACGTCGCCGTTCGGGTCGGTGAAGGCCGGCACGGTGTAACTCCATGCCGCTCCCGCCGTCGCGGTCTGGTTCGGAATGGTCGGCGCCACCGGCGCCGAATTGACGACATTCAGCGTGAAGCTGGTGCCGATCGAGCCGCCGCGTCCGTCGCTGGCGCTGACCGTGACCGTGTAACTGCCGAGCGCCGCAGTGGCGGCACCGGTGATCGCACCAGTCGCTGTGTTGAGTGTCAGCCCGGCCGGCAGGCCGGTCGCGCTGTAGGTCAACGGATCGTTGTTGACGTCGGCGAAGAAGGTCGACAGCGCCAGACTGAAGGCCTGGTTGCGGCCTGCGTTCTGGGTCGGAATGCTGCCGACCGTCGGCGGCGTATTGGTGGCGCTGAAGGTGAAGCTGCCGATACCGGTCAGACCCTGCGGGTCGCTGGCGATGATCCGCGCGCTGTAACTGGCCTGGGTCAGATTGGTCGCGGTGCCGGTGATCTGGCCCGTCGTCGCGTTGATGCTCAGGCCGAGCGCGCTGATGTTGGTCCAGGTGCTGCCGATCAGCACCTGGGCGCTGTAGGTCATCACATCGCCGTCCGGCTCGGTGAACGCACCGCCCGGCATCGCGAAGTTCACCGCACCGCCGTGCACCAGCGTGCGGTTCGGCAGCGTGCCGACGTTGTAGAACGGCGCCGTATTCGTCCAGGTCTGGATGTTGAAGCGGATATCGCCGTCGCTGCTGTCGTTGGCGCCGCCGACGAACTCGTTGTCGGCCGTACTGATACGGCCGCGGCTGTCGCTGGCGCGCACGCGCACGGTGAAGTTGCCGACCGGCTGGTTCGCCGGCACGGTGCCGCTGAAGGTGCGGGTGGCGGCGTTGAAGGTCAGCCAGCTCGGCAGCGGCTGATAGTCGACCCAGTTGAAGGTGGGCGTGCCCGGCTCGATTTCGGTGACTTGCACCACCATCGACGCGAGCAGGGTGAAGGCATCGCCATCGGCGTCGGTGAACAGCCCGTCCGGCAGGGTGTAGGTGAAGCTGCGGTTGATGCTGAGCGTGCGGTCGGCCAGCGGCACGGCGCTGCGCGCGGGCGCGTTGTCGGTGCCGACCACGATCGAGAACGACTTCACGCCGGTCAGCCCGGCGATGTCGGTCGCGCGCACATCGAAAGCGAAGCTGCCGGCCTGCGTATTGACGGTCGGGCGACCCCAGAAGGTCACCGTTTTGGCGGTGTAATCCACCGTCATGTTCAGCCACGCCGGCAGGGCCGAACCCTGCGGGAACAGCGTCGCGAGGCTGAGCGTGTCGCTCTCGGGATCGTTGAACAGCGCGGAGATCGCGAAGGTCTGGCTGTAGTTGTCGTTGACCCGCAGCGGCGGCAGCACGAGGGTGTTCGCGGTCGGCGCCGGCGCGCGATTGGCGAAGACATTGACCGTCAGCGTGGTGGTCGTGAAAGCGCCCTCCACGTCGGTCGCGGTCAGCACGATGCTGTAGACGCGACCGTTCACTTCATCGGTCGGCACATTGCCGGTGAACTTGATCTCCGGCGTGGCCTGGTCGTAGAGGTACTGGAACGACATCCACGCCGGCAGCGCGGCGCCGTTGCTCAATTTCGCGGTGACCTGCATGCGGTCACCGTCCAGATCGGCGAACACCTGCGACAGGTCGCGCGTCCAGTCGAACTGGCGGCTGATGATCGCGTCCACCGGGGTCGGTGCCGCAACCACGCCCGGCGTGCTGTTCGGCGCGGTGGTGATCTCGAACTGCTTGACCACGAACGCGCCCTGCTGGTCGGTGGCGCGCAGGCGCACGATGAACGTGCCCGGGGCCGTCGGCGTGCCGCTCAGGCGGATCGCGCCGGGATTGCCGGCGTCGATGGTCAGCCACGACGGCAGCGCATTCTCGATGCTCAGGCTCAGCACGTCGCCGACATCCGCGTCGCGGAAGTAGTCGCTGGTGATCAGATCCTTGTTCCAGGGCTGATTGGTCTTCACCCGCAGCGCGATATCGCCCGCCTGGATCAATGCCGGGGCGGTGTTGCTGCGCACGCGCACGGTGAAGGTGGTGCTGATCGTGTTGGCCGCGTTCGCGGTTTCGGTCGCGGTCAGCCGCACCACGATGTCCTGATCCGCCAGCCCGGCCGAAGGATTCGCTGTGAACACGATCTCACCGGTATTCGGGTCGCGGCTCGCCACCAGCCATGCCGGCAGGGCGGCACCGCTGCCCTGGGTGATGGTCAGGCTCAAGGCGTCCTGTTCGGCATCGCGGAAAATGTCGGTGAACAGCAGCCGGAACTGCGAGGTCAGACCCTTGCGCACGGTGCGGTCGTCGACCGTGCGGATCGTCACCGGCGCGCTGTTGCTCACCAGGATGCCGTCGACGTTCGGGCCGTAGCCCGAGACCGCGCGCACGTGGCGGCGGTTGCCGTTGGCGTCGTATTCGGTGATCAGATCGAACACCCGCTTGCCGGTCAGCACATCGTCCTGGGTCACGCGTTCGACCCGGTTGTTGCTGTCGTAGGTGGTGCGGGTGAGGGTGCGCACCTGCATCCCGTAGGTGTCGGCGGTGGTCACTTCCTCCACGGTGCGGTTGCCGGCCGCGTCGTATTCGTAACGATAGGTGGTGGTGCCCTCGATCACCTGGCGGATACGCCCGTTGGCGTAGTAGCTGATGGTCTTGCTGCCATTGCCGGCGGCGATGCCCGAACCGCCGACGGCGGTCTCGCCGGTCATTTGACCGGAGCTGGCGTTGTAGCTGTAGTCGCTGTCTCGGCCGCTGAGGTTGTTGTGGTCGATCACCCGACCGAAGACGTCGTAATCCCAGCTCAGTTCGTTGAGTCGTACCGTCTCGCTCTCGCGATCCAGATAGGTCGGCGCATTGGCCGCCAGCGACAGGCCATTGCGCTCGCGGATCCTGCGCGCGGCCGCGTCGTAGGCGTACTCCAGCACCACGCCCATCGCGCTTTTGCTGCGGATCACCTGCTTGCGGCTGTCGTAGTCGTACTGCGCCGCGAAATTCAGCGCGTTCTTCACTTCGATACGGTCGCCGTTCTGGTTCAGCACATAGCGCTGCAGAAAGGTCTTCTCGCGACTCGTGCCGTTGCTGGCGGGCAGATAATCGCCGATCGCGGTGACCTGGCCGCGACGGTCGTACTCCTTGAACGTCAGATACCCCAGCGCGTTCTGCGTCAGCCGCTGGTTGCCCAGCGCATCGTAGGCGTGCCGGGTGACGTTGCCGTAGGCGTCGCGGGTCGCGGTCATGCGGCCGGTGGCGTCGTATTCGTTGCTGCGCAGGTTGCCGTTGGCGTCGCGGGTCGCGACCAGCCGGCCCAGGGCGTCGTAGTACCACTGGTTGACCGGGCGCAGCCAGCTCACGCCGCCGTTCTCGGCCACCACCTTCACCAGCGGGCGGGTCTCGCGCACCAGCTGGTTGAGGCTGTTGTATTCGTAATCGGTCTGGTAGCCGCGCGCGTCAATGATCTGCACCACGTTGCCCCAGCGGTCGACCCGCTGGGTGATGGTGCTGGTGGTGGAAGCGGTCGCGTTGTGCGATGGCAGCGTCACTTCCAGCGCACGGCCGAGCTTGTCGACGCGGGTCATGGTGACCGCGACCACCACGCCGTCGGTGGCGCTCAGATACGCGTTCTGGCTGGTGCGCACCTGATGCCCGGCGAGGTTGTAGCCGAAGTTGCGCACCGCGCCGCTGTCGTTGGATGAAATCAGCCGGCCGGTGGCGTCGTAGGCATAGGCCATGCTGCCGCTCAGGCCGGACATGGTCTTGCCGGTGATCTCGCCGAAAGCGTTGTAGCTCACCGTCTCGCCGGCATCGATCACGGTGTTCTGGAACACACCGCTGAGATACTGGTCGCGCTCGGTCAGCGTGGTCTTCTGCCGGCCGGTCTTGTCGTAGCTGTTGGTGACCCGCACGATCGCGCTGCGGCCTTCGTTGCCGCTCAGCGTGTAGCGCACGCCGATCACGTTGTCGGCGGCATCGTAGGTGCGGGTGACGACGGCGCCTTCGCCGTCGCGTTCCCACACCGCGCGGCCCTGCCAGTCGTAGCGCATCAGCTGCACCTGGTCGCGACTGTCGTCGGCCACGGCCGCGCTGGCGCCGTTCTTGCCGTTGGCGTAACGCCGCACCGCCACCGCATTGCCGAAGGCGTCGTAGGCCATCGTGGTGTACGGCGAGCGCTGTTCGTACAGCGCGTTCGAAGTCAGATCCAGCGCGGTGCTGCCGCCGAGCGCGGCATCCACGCCCTGCACCAGGGTCGCGCGGGTCGGTTCCTGCACCGAGATCGTGCGGCCGATGGCGTCGTAGGTGGTAAGGGTGATGCCGGTATCGTCGGTGATCGCGGTCACCCGGCCTTCGTTGTCGTAGCCGTACGTGGCGGCGACATCGCGGCTGCCGGTGCTGCCGTCGATACGCCGGTACTGGCGCACCGAAATCTCGCTGGTCTTGCGGCCCAGCGCGTCGTAACCCCAGCGGCTGATGCGATTGTCGCCAGTGCTGGCATCGCCCGGCGCCGGCAGGCCCGGGCGGGTGTTGGCGTTCGGGGTCTGGCTCAGCGCGCGCGCGTACTCGATGGTCTCGATCGCTTCGCCGGTCGCGTTGTATTTGGTCTCGGTGACATAGCCCAGCGCGTCCACCGTGAGCGTGTTGCGGCCCAACGCGTCGTAATAGCGATAGGCGGTGGCCCACACTTCGCTGCCGCTGTTGGGAACACCTTCGAGAAGATCGGACTCGGTCACCAGATCGCCGAAGACGTTGTAGCCGAAGGTCTTCACCGGTGAACCGCTGGCGACGCTGCCGTCGTTGCGGTAATAGGTCACCTGCGACTGGGTCACGCTGGCCTTCTGGCCCAGCGC
>JBAQRU010000291.1:0-45103 GCA_049296025.1 Lysobacteraceae bacterium
ACCCATCGCCGGGCGGACCCATGCCAGCATGTCGGACGATGTCGGCCCGTAGACGCGCATCGTGTCGAAGCTGAAGGGCATCGCGGCCGCGGCGCTCGCAGTGCCGAACCCGGCGAGCAGGCAGATCGTGCACTGCATCGCGGCATCCATGATCGCCGGATGCAGCACGTAGGCCTGCGCCTGCGGATCGGAGTCGTTCGGAAGCTGCAGCAGCGCCAGCACTTCTTCATCGTCGGTCTTCAGGCCGGCGATGCCCTGCATCGAAGGCCCGTAGCGCAGACCGAGCGCCGCAAAACGCTCGTACAGCGCATGCTGCTCGTAATGCACGCCGTCGAGGGCGTCGTCGAGCGCGACGATGTCGATGCTTTCGTACGCCCCGTTTTCATACGCCTCGCTTTCGAACGCCTCGCCTTCAAGCGCAGGCATCGCAGTGCTGCAATGCATGGAGCCCCGACAATGCAGGGTGCTCGTCGCACCGCTTTCCGAAGTGATCTCGTAGTCGATCGAATAGTCCGCTGTCGCGTCGTCGCCGTTGTCTAACAGCGTGACGGTGACTTCAACATCGTCATCGACAACGATCGGCTGGATCCAGGCGTGATTCCGGAACTCGATGAACCCATCATCGGATGCGGGCAACGCGAGCGCCAACGCTGCCCGCGCCATTTCGAGGTAGGCGACGCCCGGCAGCACGCGGGCACCGTTGACGCGATGATCGTTGAGATAGAACGCACCGGCGTCGAGTCGGGTGCGGTAGGCCTGACGTCCGAGATCGGAAATGTTCCGATGCACGAGCGGATGCAGGCGGCTCCCGGCCTGCGCGCGCGGCGTGACGGGCATCTCCTGGTCGTCGCGGGCGATCCAGAACCGCTCCTCGGCGAATGGATACGTCGGCAGGCTCATGCGCGTCGGCAGCGCGGCGCCATAGAGCTTGCGCCACTCGAAGTCGACGCCCTTGGTCCAGAGGCCGAGCAGCTTTTCAAGCTTCTGCTCGATCAGCCATTTGCCGAGGGTCAACCGCAGATCCTCGTCGGTGTTCCACAGGCCAAGCGTCTCGTCGTCCTCGACGACACGTCCGCGCTGCACGCCAACCGTATCCACGGCGTCCTCGCCCAGTGCCCGCAAGCCGGCCTTCAACTCGTCCAGCGAACGCACGACGAAGCCGGCGCGCTCTTCCATCGCCGCGCGGCCCACTTGCAGCATGTACACGAGCGAAGGGAGACGGTTCGCGATCGTTGCGTCGGGCTCGCCAACCGGCGGCGCGTGACGCTCGATGAACGCCAGCAGATCGCGCGCCTTCTGTTTCAGTTGCACCGTATTGCGCGCGGACAATGGAATCAGCAGTTCGCCGTGCATGGCCGCTGCCTTGTCGATGCCGACCGGAGGCAGATACTCCTCCAGCACCAGATGCGCGTTCGTGCCGCTGAAGCCGAAGGAACTGACGCACGCGCGCCGCTTGTCTCCGAGCGCCGGCTGCCATGCCTTGTTTTCGCGGTTGACGTAGAACGGCGAGTGTTTGAAATCGAAATGGTGGTTTTCGTTCTCGACGTTCAACGTCGGCACCAGGCGCCGATGCTTCAGGCACAGCAGCACCTTGTGCAGGCTGGCGATACCCGACGCAGCGGCCGCATGACCGATATTGGTCTTGACCGAACCGAGCGCGCAGAAACCCTCGCGCTGGGTCTGTTCCTTGAACACCGTCGCCAGCGCTTGCAGCTCGATAGGGTCGCCGAGTTTCGTGCCGGTGCCGTGCGCTTCGATGTAGCTGATGCTTTCGGGGTGGATATCGTGATCGCGGTAGAGCTGGCGTTCGAGCGCGATCTGGCTCTTGATGCTCGGGGCGGTGATGCCGTTGGTCCTGCCGTCCTGATTGATCGCAGAGGCGAGAATGACGCCGTGGATCTCGTCACCATCGCGCTCCGCGTCGCTCAGACGCTTGAGCACGACGGCACCCACGCCCTCTCCCATCACGATACCGTCGGCGGCATCGTCGAAGGTCCTGCACTGCCCGCTCATCGACAGCATTCTCGCTTTGCACATGCCGATATGGGTGACGGGACTCAGCCACAGCCTGACACCGCCGACGAGCGCAAGCTCGATCTCGCCGCCGCGCAGCGCCTGACACGCCAGATGCGTTGCGACCAGCGACGAAGAACACGCCGTGTCGATCGCAAGCGCGGGGCCTTTGAGATTCAGGAAGTACGACAGGCGCGAAGCGGCGATCGCGGAATGATTGCCGGTGATGGTCTCTGAGATGCGCGGACTGGTGGCGTACTGCCACGAGTACTCGCTGCTTTCCATCCCGAGGTACACGCCGCAGTTCAGGCCGTCGGCATCGCTGCCGACGTAGCCGGCATCTTCGAGCGCGCGGTAGCCTTCCTGCAGGAACAGCCGCTGCTCCGGATCCATGTACAGCGCTTCCTGGGGCGTGATGCGGAAGAAGCGCGGGTCGAAGGCGTCGGCGTTGTCGAGGATGCCCATCGACCGGGAATACATCTTTCCTTCGGCATCGGGGTCGGCGTCGAAGTACGCATCGGCATCCCAACGCGAATCCGCTATCGCGACGATCGAGTTCTTCGCGGTTGCCAGGTTCTGCCAGTATTCCTCCAGATTGCCCGCCTGCGGATAGCGGCCAGACATGCCGATCACCGCCAGTTTTTCCGACCCGCCTTGCGGGCGATGCGCGCCCGCATTTCCGCTGTCGCGATAGGAATGCGCCGCAGGGGCGGCATAACGCGCGGGCTGTTCCCGCACGGCATTGGCGCTTTCCCGCGCTCGGGGCTGCGCGGCTTCGAGATACTGCGCGAGCGCGAAAACATTGGGGTGATCGTAGATTCCGACGGTCGACAGCGTTGTCGCGAACTTGTGGTTGATCGCGAGCACGAATTCGGTACCCAGCACCGAATCCAGCCCGAGCTCCACCAGCGGTTTGCGCAACTCGATGTCTTCCGGACGCGCGTGCAGAACCGTCGCCAGCATCAGGCGCAATTCTTTCTGGATTCTGTCGATCGTCAGCACGCCATGCGCCGCCGCAACCGTTGGCGCCGCGTGCTCCAAGACGCTCTGGCCGCGAAGCCGCGCGAGGAGTTTCGCCGGATCGCCCTGGGCCACGACCATCTGGGCGCGATTCGTGGCGACGCAGTCATGGAATGCCGACAGACCGACTGCGGTCGCCATCGGCTGCATCCCGATACTCTGCGCCAGCACCGCCTGCGTCGTCGCATCGATGCGCATGCCGCCATGCTGCCAGTACGGCCAGTTGATCGACACGCTCGCGCCGCTGCGTTCTCCGCGACGGACCAGTTCGCGCCGGTATTGGATGAAATGATCCATGAACCCGTTCGCGGCAGCGTAGTCGCTCTGCCCGATGCTGCCCATCGCGCTGGCGATCGACGAGAAGACCACAAAGAAATCGAGATCCAGATCGCGGCTGGCACTGTCCAGATGACGGGTGCCGGTCACTTTCGGCAGCAAGGTCGCGCGGAAATCCTGCGTGCTCTTCTTCGCGAGCAGATTGTCGGAAATCATGCCCGCGCAATGGATGATGCCGTTGATCGTCCGGTATCGCGAGACGATGTCGTCGAATGACGCCGAAACGCTGCTGATATCGTTCAGGTCGAGCTGCATGTACGCGACATGCGTATGCGCGCGCTGCAGGCTGTTCACGTCCTGCACGATCGCATCGGTCAGCGGCGAACGACCGGTCAGGATGATGGTCGCATGCGCGCACTGGTCGACGATATTCTCGGCGAACACGCGTCCCAGTGCCCCCAGACCGCCGGTGATCACGTAAACGCCGTCGTCCTTGTAGACCGATCCGGCAGCGCTGCGGAGTTTCACGGGCTGCCAATCGAGCGCCTGCATGTGATCGCGCTGGCACTGCACCAGCGCCGCCGACGGCTGGTGTTTCAGACCGTGCAACCGTGCAGCCAGGGCATCCGCACCGATGCCGGCATCGATACCGACCACCTGACCAACGAAGCGCGACTGTTCCATCGCGACCGTGCGCAACAGCGCGGAAAGGCCGCGATAGATCTGGCCTTCATGGCCATTCGGGATGACGCATTGAACCAGCGTTCTGGCCGTCGATGGATCGCGGGCGAATTCTCGCAACGCTTCGAAACACTGCACGGCGATGCTCTGATAGCGTTCAGCAGGATCGCTTCCGGACGCGGAGAAGCCGACGCAGCGACTGTCGCCCGCGACTGCATTGCCCTGATCGAGCGCTGCAGCAAGCGCAGGCGCCTGGATATCGACATCGCACAGCAAGACGACATGCGTATAAAACACCTCAGGATTCGAGGCGGATTTGTCGTCCAGCGTCCGCCAGACCGGAATCGCGTGCAGGACATCGTTTTCATCCGGCAGCGCGTCACTCTGCGCGGACGGCCGGGAAGCCGCAATCGTCGAAGAGCCGCTGTCGTTCGTCGCGCCGAGGGAAGCCAGACGCCCGCGCCAGTAGGTTTCGGCCGCGAACGGATAGGTGGGCATGTTCAGACGTCGCGGACTGGATTTGCCGCGGTGGAGTCTTTGCCACTCCACGGGAGCGCCCGACGCCCACAGCGTCGCCAAGCGACGCAGATCGATGCGGCCATGTTCGGCAAGGCAGGCATCGACATCCTGTATCTGCTGCGCGCGCGCACCGCTGTGATCGGCGACACTGGCGACACAGGTCGCGCCGCCGATGCGGCCATCGACGAATGCCTCAAGTTCAGCGCGCAGCGCGTCGGTGGAATCGACGATGAAGGCCACCCGGTGCGACATCGGGTCGCGTCCGACCTGCAGCGTATAGGCGATGCGGTGGATATCGGATGCTTGCCCGTCGGCACGGGTGAACTCCAGCAATTGCCGTGCGCGGGCGACCAGTTGTTCCGGACGGAACGCCGAGAGAGGAATCAACGCAAGCGTTTCGTACGACGAGGGTTGATCCGCAGATTCGACGTGCGGTGTCTCGTATTCCTGCACCAGTACATGCGCATTGACGCCACCTGCGCCGAACGACGACACGCCTGCGATGCGCGGTACTATCCTGCCGTCGACGACGGGTCTGTCCCATGCGCGCAGCTCGCGGTTCAACACGAAGGCGCCTGACGCGAACTGGATATTGGGGTTGGTCTTCTCTGCGTGCAGCGTCGGTGCGAGCTGCTGGTGCCGCATCTGCAGCAGCACCTTGAGCAATCCCGCGATCCCGGCCGCCGCTTCGAGATGCCCGATATTGGACTTCGCGGAACCCAGCGCGCAGAACTGGCGATCGGCGGTGTCGAACGCGAACGCCTGCTGCAGGCCTTCGACTTCGATGGGATCGCCGAGCGCCGTGCCGGTGCCGTGCGCCTCGATATAGCTGACATGACGCGCGTTGATTCCAGCCTTGTCGAGGGATTCTCGGATCAGCGCGGCCTGCGCGCGTGGATTCGGGACCATGAAGCCGTGCGTGCGCCCGCCATGATTCACATGCGTCGCCACGATCACGCCGTGCACGTGGTCGCCATCGGCAACCGCACGATTCAGCGCTTTGAGCAGGACCACCGCAGCGCCTTCACCGGGAACGAAGCCCGACCCGTTGTCGCCGAAGCTGCGGCAGCGGCCGTCGCTCGACAGCATCCTCAGCGAACTCAGGTAGTAATAGGCGGAGGGATGCAGATACAGGTTGACGCCGCCGGCGAACGCGGCTTCGCACGCGCCCAGCCTGATCTGTTCGCACGCGGTGTGGATCGCGGTCAGCGACGACGAACACATGGTGTCCACCGGCATGCTGGGCCCGCTGAGATCCATGAAGAACGAAAGACGATTCGCGATCGAGCTGAACGAGGTGCGCGGATACCACTGCCCGGCGGCACCCGGATCGTGCGCTGCGTTCAACTCGAACTCGGTTTTCGTCACGCCGACAAAAACACCGACGCGTCGCCGGTGCCGTTGACGCATGGCTTCGCTCGAATAGCCGGCATCCTCCATCGCGCGCCAGGCTTCCTGCAGGAACAAGCGCTCGTGGGGATCGATATTGACCGCTTCGCGCGGCGAAATCCCGAAAAACATGGGATCGAACTGCGCGAACTCGTCCACGAAGGCGCCGAACTTGCAATAGCTCTTGCCCTGCGCCATGGCGCGCTGCACATCGGGTTCGTAGAACTCGTCGATATCCCAACGGACGAGCGGCACTTCGGTCACGCAATCCTTGCCTGCCGCGAGGTTCCGCCAGTATTCGTCGAGGTTGTGCGCCTGCGGGAACACGCCGCTCATGCCGATGATGGCGATCGCATCGTCGCCTGACTCGACCTGTGCTGTCGCATGTCGCGCGTTCGATTCACGCGCAATCCGGCCCGCCGTCGTGCTCGCGAGCGCTGTCAGGGCGGCAGCCGACGCCTTTTTGAGGGTCCATGCCCGGCATTCATCTGCATACTGCGCTGCAAGATGCCCGGCGATTTCCGCGACGGTCCGGTATTGGAAAAACAGGGTCTTCGAAACCGCGCTGAAGTGCCTGCTGAGCGCGAGATTGATCTTGTTGACGAAGATCGAATCGATACCGTAATGCGCCAGCTCTTCTTCGACGTCGAGCTTTTCGACAGGCAGCTTCAACTGTTCGGCCACCAGCGCCGCCAGCGCGCTTCGGGTAGCCGCCAGCAGCTCTGCCGCATCGACATGGCCGGCATGCGAAACGTGGCGAGATGTATTGACCAGCAGTTCTTCGTACAGTTGGCGCGAGTCTCCGTGCAGGATCAGGACCTGCTGCGCATTGCGCCAGTCCTGCGCCTTGAAAAACTCCAGACCCACGGCGGTGGGCATCGGAACCATGCCGCGGGTTTCCTTGAGCAGCGCCAGCGCGCTCGCATCGACCTGCATGCCGCCGTCGCGCCACAAAGGCCAGTTGATCGAGACGCTGTGTCCGTGACGCAGTCCTTTCGCCACCAGCGCATTCCGATAAGTGGCGTAGTGATCCAGAAAGCCGTTCGCGCACGCGTAATCAGACTGTCCGGCGTTGCCGGTCTCGGACATGACCGATGAAAACAGCATGAAGAAATCGAGATCGATGTCTCGCGTGGCTTCGTCGAGATACAGCGTACCGCTGATTTTCGGCGCGAGGACGTGCGCGAACTCGTCGGCCGATTTGTTGACGATGAAATTGTCCGCCACTTGACCGGCGCAGTGCAGAATGCCGCGCAACCGCACGCCGTCGCTGCGAAGGCTCGCGATGAGGGCCTCGACATCCTCGTGCTTGTCCAGCAGCAGGCGTCGGTACTCCAGACGCGCTCCGGCATCCCACGACTCGACCTCGGCATCGATGCGATCGTCAACGGCGGAACGCCCGGTGACGATGACATGCGCATCCGGCGCTGCATCCAGAATCTGTCTGGCGAACAAGCGTCCGAGTCCACCCAGACCGCCGGTGATCAGATATGCGCCATCGGAGCGCAGGCTGACCGGAGCGCCCTGAATGGCGGTCTTCGGCAACGGTTCCCAGCGGCGTACGAGTCGCTGCGCATCGGCGTACTTGATCGATGCACCGCTTTCGAAGGCGTGCTGGTTCGAAACGAGATGCGTCTGGAGTTCGGCGATCGAGGCATCCGCAGGCAGCGTCATGATCTGCCAGTCCAGCCGCGGCTCCTCAATGCTTGCGGTTTTGAGCAGACCACGCAAACCGAAGATCCAGTCGCCGTCGCCACGATCGTCCGTGACCAGCTGGAAACGGACTTTCGCCGAGCTTTTCTCGCGCAGCAGCGTGCCGATGTAACCGAAGCAGCGGCAGGCAAGCGACGCATAGCGCGCTGCTGAGGTATCGCCGACAGCATAAGCGACCGTCAGCCGGCAGGCCGGAATCGCCTTGCGCAGCGCCGGCTCGTCAAGCTTGTGCGTGGTCCAGAGGAAGACATGGGTTTCGATGTCGGCGACTTCCCGATCGTCGACCGCATCAGGCAGTTCGTGGCGTTCCCATACCGGCTGCAGGTACTTCGTCTCGACGCCGATCTCATCGGCGGAATGCGTCAGGAACGGCGACGACAGCATGCGCTGCACCGGCACCCAGTGCCGATCCTTGCTGAACGCATAGCCAGGAAGCTTCAGGAACTTCGGCGCGGACGGCAGCGCATCGTACAAGCCTCGCCATTCGCCGTGGCAACCCTGCAGCCAGTACTGCGCAAGCGCCGTCCAATCGTGGCGGGCCAATGCTGCGTTCCATCGCGCGTCGTGACGTTGGGGCGACTCGCGATGATCTTCGCGCAGCGAAGCATCGAGTTTGGCGAACCCGACCTCCCGCGCTCCGGTTTCCAGCCATGCGTGCAACTTGAGCGCCAGCTCGTCGAAATCGCGCACATGCACCGCGAGACGGTATTTGAAGGCTGTCCGCCCGCATTGCCACGTATGAAGCGCATCGGTGAAGTGCCGGGACGAAGGACCGCTTCGCAGCCAGTCGATCACGGCGCGGACGTTGCGACGCAGGCCAGCCTCGTCGATCGCCGAAAGCACGAACAGATTTCCATCCGGAAAGGCGTTGTCGCCAGGGTCGTTCAGCGGCGAAGGCGCGACGTATTCCTGTACGACGACATGGCCATTCGCACCGCCGGAACCGAAGCTGCTGACACCTGCGATTCGCGGCAGCGTCGCATTCCACGCTTGCGATGTCGTCTGGATATGCAGCGACGTGCCTTGCAGCGCGATTTCCGAATTGATATTGGCGATATGAATGCTCGCGGGCAGGCGGCGGCGCGCCATAGCCGCCACCACTTTCAGCAGGCCAGCCAACCCTGCCGCCGATTCGAGATGACCGATGTTGCTCTTGACCGAGCCGATACCGCAGCTCGCGCCCGTCGCCGCAGGCAGCGATCCGCCGAACGCCGCGCGCATGCCTTCGATTTCGATGGGATCGCCCAGCGACGTACCCGTACCATGGGCTTCGAGATAGCTGATCCGGCTCGGGTCTATGCGCGCATTTCGCCACGCTGACACCAGCAGCGTCGCTTGCCGCTGTGGATTCGGCACTGTCAATCCGGCGGCCTGACCACCGTGATTGACGGCGCTGCCCTTGATGATCGCGTGGATATGATGGCCGTCGGCGATGGCTTCGCGCAGCGGTTTCAACAACAGCATCGCCGCGCCTTCGGACCGCACGTAACCGTTGGCCGAATCGTCGAACACCTTGCATTTGCCGTCGGGGGCCAGCATGCCGGCCTTTTGATACGCGAGCGAAATCCTCGGATTGCAGATGAAATTCACGCCTCCGACCAGCGCCAGTCGGCAGTCCCCGGCGCGCAGCGATTGCACTGCGGAATGCAGCGCGACGATCGAGGACGAGCAGGCGGTGTCGATGAGCAGGCTCGGCCCATGGAAATCGTAGAAATACGAAAGCCTGTTCGCCAGCACCGCGAGCGAATTGCCGACAGCGCTGTGCGCCTCCACCTCGGCGCCGATTTCCTGCAGAAGGTGGGCGTAGTCGCTGTTGCTTGCGCCCACGAAAACGCCGGTATCCGTGCCCCGCAGCGTGGCGGGCACAATGCACGCATCCTCGAAACAAGCCCATGAGACTTCGGACAGCAACCGCTGCTGCGGGTCGGTCACTTCCGCTTCGCTCGGCGACATCCTGAAAAAGGAGGCGTCGAAACATTCGCCGTCGATCAAAAAGCCGCCGCGCTCGATGCCACCGCCGTGCGGCCAGGGCCCGCGCGTTGGCGGATACTCGGCGATCACGTCCCGCTGCGAATCCAGCACCTCCCACAAGGCGTCCAGATCGTCGATTCCATGCGGGAGACGACAGGCGAGCCCGATGATCGCAACATCGGATGCGTCGCATGGGAACGTCTCGTCCCCCGTCTTCGCCGTGTCATCGACGAAGGGAGCGTGCTTCCTGTTGTGCATGGATCCGGTCTCGCCCGGTGGCGGAACCTCCGCTCCATCGCAGAAGAAGTCGACGATCTTTTGCGGTGTATTGAACGTGAAGAAGAACGACGGCTTCAGCCGCTTGCCGAAATGGGCTTCCAGTTTCGGCTTCAGCGCGAGCAGACCGGCCGAATCCAGTCCGGATTCCATCAAGGGTTGTTCGGGATCGATCGCATGCGCCTCGCCGATCAGCGCGGAGATGGTCTCTAGGATGAAGCGCCGCGCGTCGATCGTGTCGACTTTGGCGCTGGCTTCCACCGTTACTGGCGTCAGTGCTTTCCGCGACAGGCGGCACTGCCTGCGTTGCGCAAGATCGTACTCCACCAGTACGCCATTGCCCTGATTGGCCAGGTCCCTCGGGCGGTAGCCCGGAAGCACGGCCGTGATCCCGGCGCCATGCGAATGATGGAAATGAAGGACGCGATCGCGGTCTTTTCCGGGACCCGCGACATATTCCCCGAACGACACCCCTTGTTCCGCACTGAAGTTCTTGCACAGGGTCACTGCGACGATCTTCCTCACGTCCTGCTGGAGGCTTGATCGCTGCAGCATGAATTCAAGCAGTTGATCGCCGCAGGCAAGATTCTGGCTGTCGGGATCGATATTGACCGCCAGGAGCTGTACCACGCGGCCCGTGGAATCGTGCAATCGATGCACGTTGTCCATGTCGTGCCGACTCAGATCAGCTTCGTCGTGGATCCGCTGACTGTAGATGACGCCTTTGACTTCGCCACCCAGCTCCAGTACGAACTGCCCCTGGGGGAATGCCTGGATTCGCGCCAGCAGGCTGTCACGCGACGAGCGCAGCGGCGGGATCCAGCACAGATCTTCAAGTCTCTCGAGCGAGTCGATATCCGCCGGGCGTGCGAAACGGACCGTGTACTCGCGCCGGACGAGGCGATACAGGACACGGTCGCAGATGCCTTGTGCGTTCTTTGCGAACGGCGGCGGTTCGTCGCAGAACAGGCCAACGGAAGCCGCCAGGACGACGAAGGCATCGGCGCTGATGGGGTACGCCATCGAAAGCGCGGTGACTTCCGCGTGCTTGCCGGAAACGTACGTCGTCGCGCCCTCGGCATCATGCGCGGGCTCGGAATGCCCAAGCAGGCACAGCAAGGTCCTGTCGCCTGAATCATCGGCAAGCTGTCGCAAGCGTTGCCGCCATGACGCAAGCACCTGCGCCGAAGAAGCGCCGTTACGCTTGCTTTTTCCGTAGCGGGTCCATTGGCGTTCGGAGAGCAACCGCAGATCGTCCGCGAGCGGCTCGTCGGACGGCGCCCGCAGCGCCAGGCGACATGCATTCACCAGATACGCGGTTTCTCCATCGACGGCGATATCGAGCGACTTCAGCGCATCGATAAGCGCATCGTCGGCATCGGGTTCCAACGGCGACGAACAGGCGCCGGCCTCCGACGCTTGTTGCGCCTCGCCGAAAAACTGCTTCAGACGGCCAACGATGAGCTGGCAGGTCGAATCGAAGGGAGATAACACTTCTGACATCACGATCGCCCAGTACTCCATCCATGACGACGACGCGGCTGCTACGCGCGCGCGGCGAAGAAAATTGATACACGCTCGACTCTTGCCTCGAGTCCTTCGTGAACAGCAAACGCGTTAAGGCGTCACTTGCGGACTGTTCGCAACGGTGACACGGCAGAACAGCCGCGCGAGGCGCGCCGCGATAGCGGCATTTCCATTCAATATGGTGTGGTGGCAGCAGGGATATCCGCCGGGCGCAACAAGTCTTCCGCCACGGCTCCGCCCCGTGACGTCACATCCATATAACGTCACCTCAACGACCACCTTCGATTTATTTCATACCAGGCGCAGCAACTCCCCGCTGCAAACGACCTGGTTCACCCTTCAGAGACCAGATGACTGTTCTTCGAACCGCACAGAAGAGCATCGGCCGAACAACTGGCCCGGATATCCCATCTGGTCCGGGGAATCCCCATCCACGCACTGAATCGCAAGATCAGCCGGTCATCCCTGGACAACGAGGACAGACACGGTCAACTGGCGGATACCATGCCCCTGTCCACTTCCACACTCACGCTGCTGCCCAACAAATGCGCGTTGATCACCAGCCGTTCCTGACTCTTCATCTGGACCAGCTCGCCTTCGGCGCCAGCGAACGGACCTGCGACGACCTTGACCCGTTGACCGATCAAGATGCTCTTGTCCAGCTTAAGATCGACACCGCTACCGACGAGAATCTTGACGGCCTGCATGTCCTTTGCGGGCATCGTGGCGGGTTGATTGCCCACAAGCACGAGGCCACAGGAGCCGCGGATGTAGCGCATGTCGGCATATTGATCGGTATCCGGCTGCACGAACACATAGCCGGGAAACAAAGGGAGTTCGACCACGCGCCTGTGATCTTTCCAGCGGCGTGTCACTTTGTGCCTGGGTAGATATGCCTTGATCGATTTGCGCTGCAGGCAAGACTCGACCAAATGCTCATGGCGGCTCTTGGTTCTGAGCACCATCCATCCCTCAACTCGAGCCTCCATTACCCTTCACTTCCCCTTTTTGCTGTCCATAAAGCGTCATTTCCACTTGACATTACCGGCATCGTCACCCTGACGTCGCACAATCGCTGTGCCATATCCATCGCCGGCATATATCGTTCTTGCATATTGTTATGCATGAACGTTGCAGGAACATAACAACACCCACCTGTCGAGTCAAACGGAATACGTAAGCAAGCCTGGCCATACCTTCGAGGAAACCAGTTGATGCGTTTCCGGTTCAAATGCATGGAGAGTGCGCACCGGTATCTTCAGGTCGAAGCGAAACGACAATGAATACGAGTCACTCAATGGAGGGCATGCGCCTTAGGGGGTAGTTAACGAATATTTAACCGCATTGCGGGCGCCAATCACGAAATATGCGCAGCGATTCAGCATGAACTCCGGATGCAATGCGACAAAGTCCGTCGCATGCCAGCGCTGCAACTGCATCTTGTTCATGCTTGCATCTGCCGCTGAGTGCGCACGTCGCATGACCGATGTCTCCATCGGATCATGCGCACGCCTGCTCCGACAGCGCTGTCACCGGCATGCATTGCGCGGAATTGCGAGTGACCTGCGTCGCCATGCAACTGCAGGATCAATCGCTGTCATCGACCGATGTCATATGTGATCAACCGGATGGCATGAGTCACGACAGCGTTGTCAACGCTCGTATTGCGGCGATGCCTGCCGACCTCGCTGTTCTGGCGATGCCCTGGCCATGCACACGGCCCCGGATGCTAGTATCGAAGACGAATACGATTGTTCAAGGAGTCGACGGTATCGGCCTTGCTGGCCGTATCCACGCTGCCGCGCCAGGGATCGCAATGCTGCCGGATTCATCCGTTGCTGCAGTTCGGCAAGCATGCCTGAAGACAGACACCATCATCGTTCCTTACCCAGTCAGCCATCCGTGATGCGCATTCGCTTGTGCATCCGGGCGCTGCCGGAAAGCGAGTGATCGAAGACATGATCGAAAAGAATCGAAACCCTCTGCCCTAGGGCCGTCGGGTTCGCCTTGGATGGCGTCCAGGCGAGCGTACGGTGCGGCCGGGCCATAGCACAGGATGACCAATGAAAGACTGGAGTGACGAACTCAGCGCTGCGCTCGCATCGGGCGATCCCGAGTACATGAAGGCGATGATGGCGCGCGTACCGCCCGATATCCTGCAACAGGCAACCACATGGGTGGAACGGTTGGCCAGGGCGAGCCTGAAGGACGACCGGCTGCAGGAGTCGTTGAGTCATTTCGATCAGTTGATCGCACTGTCGCCGCTGAACTTCGATGCACGGCTTGAGCGCACCCGCATTTGCCTGCGATTGGATCGGTTGTCTGAAGCGCTTGCCGAAGCAGGTCGGCTTGTCGAGCTGGCGGCGACCCGCGCTGAGGGCTACTTGCTGGGAGGAGAAGCCCAAGAGCGACTGGGAGAAAGCGAGCTTGCGCTGGCCGCTTACCGCCAAGCGCTGGAACGCGAACCGGAAGACGCCGGGCTGAAGCAACGGGTTCAGCACTTGGAAACGCGTCTGCGCATGGACTCGATACTGAAGCAGACCCTCCATCCCGGTGCGGCCGAGGAACCGGTCCACGATCCCATGCCTCGCCCCGAAGCCCGATTCGATCCCGCGCTGTTGGAGGACCCGTCGTTGTCCGAGGCGACGGGCCCATTCCGCGTCGACGGACTCAGACAGCATTTGTCGCGCTACGGCAACCAACAATCGCCGAGGCAATGCATCGCGCGCCTGGAAGATCCGGCATGGATCAAGGCCTGGGACAGCGCGCTCTCGGCATTGTCGGGCGACAGAGTGCTGTTTTGCGGCAGCGAACTGGGCGTCTTCGGATTGCGCGCGCTGCATCATGGTGCTGCGCAGGCACTGTGCGCCGAGTCTTACGCGCTGGATGCGCGGATCACTGCAGGCGTGATCCAAAAGCATTTCCTGTTGCCATGGCAGGAGCGTCATGGCGCCGCATTGAAGGATCGCACGGCCGAGGAGCGCCGCGCTTCCTTCGAAGCATTCGTGCAGGGGATCGACATCGAAGGCCCTGAAGGCACGCAGCGCGATGAAGGCGGACATGACGTCCTCGTATTTCCGCGTATCGACCACTCCCTGTTGGGCACGGGAATCGTCAAGGCGATCCGCCGATATCAGACCAGCGCGACCGGCAAGCCGACCCGTGTCCTGCCCGCACGCGCAACGCTCTTCGCCATGGCGATTCAATGGCAGTACCCCTCGGCGGATTCTCCACTGCCCGAACTCGACCGACTGCGCTGGAGCCTCTACCCGCAGGCGCTCGAACTGGACGACACGTTCTGGAGTGCGCTGACTGCGCCAATGCAGGTCGCGGAAATCGATTTCGTCGACTTCAAGGAACAGCGCCTGGAGGTGCAACTGCCGGTCGATCGTGCCGGACAGGTGGATGCCATCGTCTACTGGTTCGATCTGGACCTGGGCGCGGCGCGGCTCGGCAATGCACCCGGAAGCGGACTGCGGTGCATCAAGCCGGCGGTTCAATACACCGATCCGATCGACGTGCGGCCCATGCAGTCGTTACCGGTCAGCATCCGGATCGACGAGACCCGACTTTACCTGCAGGCACAGCCTGCACCCAGGCAGTTGCATGCGCAGAATGTGCCCGCCTGGTTCATTCCGACGCTCGGCGATCAGCGACGTTACGAAGCATACGAGGAAGCGATCAACGTTTCCCAGTCACTGCACCCGGCGCGCACCGCGCTGAACATCGGTGCGGGCTGCGGTCTTCTCGCAACGCTCGCCGCGCGGACAGGCGTCGAGCGCGTCGTGGGAACCGAAACGCAGGCTGCGATCTGTGCCGTCGGCCAGCATGCGATCCAGCGCTCGGGGCTCGAAAAACGGATCACACTGCTCAACAAGGACTGTCGCAATGTCGTCATTCCTGAAGATTTCAGCGAGCGCGCCGATCTGGCGCTGTTCGATGCATTCGACTGCAGTCTGATCGGCGAAGGCATACTGCACTTTCTTGCGCATGCACGAGAGCACCTGCTCGACGAGCATGCGCGATTCGTTCCGGCCGGCGCCAGCATCCGCGCGATGCTGATCGAATATCGCCTGGATCGAATCCTGGACATCGATGTCAATCTGCTGAATCCATATCGGTTCACGCCTTCGTTCATCAACGTCGACGCCAGTACGCTGCCTTATCGTGCGCTCAGTACGCCGTTCGATGTGTTCGATTTCGATTTTTCCAGCGATGGCCCTGCGCCCGCCGAAAAGCAGCTGACCATCCATGCCGTCGCTCCGGGCACCGCAGGCGCCGTACTGTTCTGGTTCGACCTGCGTATGGACCAAAGCGCATCGTTGAGCAATGCGCCGCAAAGCAGCGATGCGTTGAAGTGGAAGCAGGGCCTGCAATTCCTCCCCGAGCTGCACGTCACGCCCGAGATGGATCTGCCTGTGCTCGCCCGCCATGACGGCAGTCAACTGCGGTTCCAATGGCAGGCCGATGCCCTGCCTGCGGAAGCCTTTTCGCGGTTGCCTAGGTTCGACCCGCGCTGGCTCGCCGCAAGCCAGGAACTGGAACAGCAGACGCGTGATCTGCTGCAGCATTGCGCGCAGAACCCGGATGAATTCGCGAAAGTGTCCGATCTGGCGATGCGCTTCGCGATCGACCCGGCGGCGCACGGGCTGGACCCGGTCATCGCACAGCGCTTCGCGGCGATGATGCTCGGCAGCTAGAAAGAGGCATCAGCGTATCGGCGAAGGAAATCGCGCGGTCAAGCGCTCTGGAAATCCGATGTTCTCAGGAAATCAGCGGCCAGCGGCACCTCACCGACCAGTGGAGTGAATTTTCGCATCGAAATCACAGCCGACGCGCCGGCGCTGCGCTCGGCGCAGATCGCCATCAGGTAATCGGCGGTGGGCCGGCACTGCCAGAAGCTCCATCGCCCGGCATGATCGTCCAGATCGGGCTGGATGCTGATGCGCACCGCGCGATGATGCGGAAAATCGAAACTGAAACGATCCAGCGGCAGCGAAAGCCCCATGCCGCGCGCCTTGATATAGGATTCCTTGAAGGTCCAGTATTCGAAAAATCGATCCTGCTGTCGTTCCGCCGGAATGCGCGACAGCTCTGCGACTTCGGTGGGCGAAAAAAACCGTTCCGCGATTCCGATCGAGGGGCTTCGCACCGCCAGGTTCTCGACGTCCACACCCAATTCCCGGCCACGGCTCACCGCCAGCACGATGAGTCCGCGCGTATGCGAGATATTGAAGGACAAGTCACGCACTTCATCCACCGCGTTCGCGATCCCGGGCCGACCGTAGGCGCTCCTGGAGAACTCCCAGCACTCCGGTGCGATCGGCGCGTAGCGCGACAACAACATCCGAATCGCCGCGCGCGTGACCAGATAGCGCTTGCGGTCGTCGGCGAAGAAGAAGCGGCCTTCCTTGCCGGCTTCTTCCGCATTGAGCAATGCGCGAAGCACGGCGAGCTGATGCTCATCGACGATCTCGTCGTAATAAATCAGCCAGATATCGATATCGCGCTTGCCGGTCGCAAAGCCCGCAGAGGCCATTGGTTCATCCATGGATAAAGACATTCTTCATTCTTGCGACGCGGTCAACAGCGAGGGGCTGCGATGCCATCCAGGTCCGATGCACCGACAGCCTGTCTCGGCTTTTCAGAAACGCATGGGAAGACGGAGTCCTGAAAATCAACCAGCGACATACACCGTCTTGATGTTCATGAATTCATGGATGCCGTGCTCGGCCAGCTCCCTGCCGAAGCCCGACTGCTTGGTCCCACCGAACGGGAGCCTCACATCGCTGCGCACGATGGCGTTGACGAAGGTGGCGCCGGCCTGCAGGCGCCGCGCGACCGCTTCGCCACGTGCCTTGTCCGTCGTCCAGACGCTGGCGCCGAGACCGAAGTCGGTATCGTTGGCGATGCGCACGGCATCGTCATCGTCGCGGGCACGCAGGATGCTGGCGGCGGGGCCGAACAGCTCTTCGTGGTATGCGGGCATGCCGGGGATGACGTGATCGAGGATGGTCGCCGGATAGTGCGAAGCGCCCTGCCCCGGCACGCCGCCGAGCAGGAGTTTCGCGCCTGCCGTGACGCTGCGCCGCACCTGGTCGTGCACTTCGTCGCGCAGGTCGGCGCGAGCCATCGGCGCGAGCGTGGTGGCGTCCAGAGCCGGGTCGCCGACGGCGAGTTTGGCGGCGACTTCGACGAAACGGGCGACGAAGGCATCGGCGATGCCCAGCGTCACGATGAAGCGCTTGGCGGCGATGCAAGTCTGCCCTGCGTTGCCGAAGCGTGAAGCGACAGCGGCGGGGATGGTCACTTCGAGATCGGCATCGTCGAGCACCACGAACGGGTCGCTGCCGCCGAGTTCCATCACGCATTTCTTCAGATGCTTGCCGGCCGTCGAGGCGACCGCACTGCCGGCGCGTTCGCTGCCGGTCAGGGTCACGGCCTTCACGCGGGGATCGGCGATGACGCGCGCCGCCATCGTATTGTCGATGTGCAGCACGCCGAACACGCCGTCGGGAATTCCGGCATCGCGCAGCACGCCAGCGATGGCGTCCGCGCAGCGCGGCACGTTGGTCGCATGCTTGAGCACCGCGACATTGCCCGCCATCAGACCCGGCGCCAGGAAACGGAAGACCTGCCAGATCGGAAAATTCCACGGCATCACCGCGAAAATGCAGCCCAGCGGCTCGTAGGTGACATAGCTGCGATGCGCTTCGGTGGCGATCATGCCGTCGCGCAGGTAATCGATGGCATGGTCTGCGTAGTATTCGCAGGCGGACGCGGATTTTTCGATTTCGACCAGCCCTTCCCGGCGCAGTTTGCCCATGTCGGCGGTCATGATCGCAGCGATGGCATCGCGCTGTTCGCGCAGTCGCGCGGCGACCGCACGCATCAGCCCGGCACGGTCATCGAGACTGCGCGCGGCCCACCCCGGGGCCGCCTGTGCGGCGGATTGCAACACACGTTCGACCTCGGGCTCGCCGACGTAGTCGTAGGTGTAGTCGATCTCGCCGGTCCATGGATGGATCAATCGCACCGTCATGATGTCACCTCAAGTATTGTCCTGGTCCGTGCTGGATTGGGCCGCAAGCTGGATATCGCGCTGCCTGCGTTTCTCTTCGCGGTACATCAACCACCAGCCGGCCAGCGCCGCGAACGACACCGCCAGCACCATCAACGTCGCCAGCGCGTTGATCTTGGGACTGAGCCCCAGGCGGACCGACGAGAACACCTTCATCGGCAGCGTGGTCGAGTTTGGGCCGGCGACGAAGCTGGCGATCACCACATCGTCCAGCGACAGCGTGAACGCGAGCAGCCAGCCCGATACCAGTGCCGGCGCGATGATCGGCAGCGTGATCAGGAAAAACACCTTGATCCGGTTGGCGCCGAGATCCATCGCCGCTTCTTCCAGCGACTTGTCGAGTTCCGCGAGTCGCGACGACACCACCACGGTCACGAACGCCAGCGTGAAGGTCACGTGCGCGACCCAGATCGCGACCACGCCTTTCGGCGCGATCCCGATCAGACCGCCCATCGACACCAGCATCAGCAGGATCGACAGCCCGGTGATGACTTCCGGCATCACCAGCGGCGCGGTGATCATCGCGCCGAACAGGGTCTTGGTCGGAAATTGGCGCATGCGGGTCATCGCCAGCGCCGCCATCGTACCGAGCACCACCGCAGCGGTTGCGGTCCAGAACGCGACTTTCAGACTGACCCACGCGGCGTCCAGCATCGAACGGTCGCGCATCAGCTCGCCATACCACTTGAACGAAAACCCGGACCACACCGACGCGAGTCGGGATTCGTTGAAGGAATAGACGATCAGGATCACGATCGGAATGTATAGGAACGCGAAACCCAGGCCGAGCACCGCCCAGCGGATCGCACGGTTGCCCTGCATGCTGGCGCCGCTCATGCCAGCTGCCCTTCCAGCTCTTTCTGCTGGACGCGGTTGAAGATCAGGATCGGGATGAGCAGCATGACCAGCATGACGATGGCCACCGCCGAAGCCACCGGCCAATCGCGGTTGTTGAAGAACTCGCTCCACAGCACGCGACCGATCATCAATGTGTCGGGCCCGCCGAGCATTTCAGGGATGACGAATTCGCCGACCGCGGGAATCATCACCAGCATGCAGCCGGCGATGATGCCGGAGCGCGACATCGGCAAGGTGATCTTGAGGAAGGCCTTCCACGGCTTGGCGCCGAGGTCGTAGGCGGCTTCCAGCAGACGGTGGTCGAACTTGAGCAGGTTGGAATACAGCGGCAGGATCATGAACGGCAGATAGCAGTAGACGATGCCGATGTAGGCCGCGAGCGGCGTATTGAGGATATGCAGCGGCGTGTCGATCAATCCGATCTTCATCAGCAGGCTGTTGAGCAGGCCGTTGCTGTCGAGGATGCCGATCCAGGCGTAGACGCGGATCAGGAACGAAGTCCACGACGGCAGCACCACCAGCATCATCGCGATATTGCGCGCGGACGGCGACAGGCGCGAGATGACATAGGCCATCGGATAACCGATCAGCAGCGTGAACAGGGTCGAGACCGCCGCGATCTTCAGCGAGCTGGCGTAGGCCAGCAAATACTGCGAGTCGGAGAACAGCACCGTGTAGTTGGTGAGATTGAGCTTGAGCAGCACCTCGCTCTGCACGAACTCCAGGATCGGCGTGTACGGCGGCTGCGCGATCGCCAGTTTGGCGAACGATATCTTCAGCACGATCAGGAACGGGATCGCGAAGAACAGCAGCAGCCAGAAGTACGGGACGGCGATGACACCCCAGCGCGGCCCCGGCAGGTACTTCTTCAGCGACCGGAGCTTCATGACGTGAGCACCACGCCTTCGTTGTCGCCCCACGAGACCCAGACATTGTCGCCCCAGGTCATGCCCTCGCTGGCCCAGCGCTGCTGGTTGGCGAAATTGGCCATGACCTTGTAGCCGCTCGGCAGTCGGACATGGAACACCGAGTGGCTGCCGAAGTAGGCGATATCCTCGATCTTGCCCTGTGCCTTGTTGTAGAGCTGCGCCGGTTCTTCCTTGCTGATCGTCAGCTTTTCGGGACGCACGCCGTAACCCACTTCCTGTCCTTCGAAGCCGGAGACGCCGTGACCGACATGGATCGGCACCGGCAGCGACGGCGACTGGATGGTGATGTAGTCGGCCTCGTCTTCATCGATACGGCCATCGAACATATTGATCGAACCGATGAATTCGGCGGCGAAGCGGCTGGTCGGCGATTCGTAGATTTCGTCGGGCGTGCCGACCTGGCGGATCCGGCCGGCATCCATCAGCGCGATGCGCGTGGCCATGGTCATCGCTTCTTCCTGGTCGTGGGTGACCATCACGCAGGTCACGCCCGACTTCTCGATGATATCGACCAGTTCCAGCTGCATCTTCGAGCGCAGTTTCTTGTCGAGCGCACCCATCGGTTCGTCGAGCAGCAACAGCTTGGGGCCCTTCGCCAGCGAACGCGCCAGGGCGACGCGCTGCTGCTGGCCGCCGGACAGCTGGTGCGGTTTGCGTTTGGCGAGTTTGCCGAGCTGCACAAGATTGAGCATGTCCTCGACGCGCTTGGCGATGGCCTCTTTGCCCAGACCGTCCTGTTTCAGTCCGAACGCGATGTTCTGCTCGACGGTCATGTGCGGGAACAATGCGTAGGACTGGAACATCATGTTGATCGGACGCTCGTACGGCGGCAGATCGTTCATCACCTGGCCGTCGAGATAGATCTTTCCGGACGTTGGTTTTTCGAAGCCGCCGAGGCAGCGCAGCAACGTCGACTTGCCGCAGCCCGAACCGCCGAGCAACGCGAAGATCTCGCCTTTGCGGATCGACAGATTGGTGTCGTCGACCGCGACGAAACCGTCGAATTCCTTGCGGACATCAACGATGCGGAGGTAACCCTCGACCGTGGCCTTGGGGGCGGCGGGAGCGCCGTTGTGCGGTTTTTCGTTGGCGACTGCGGCCATGGGTTCTCTCGAAAAAGCAGCTCGAAATTCAGCTCGGAATGCAGCGGGGCAGGCATCGCTGCCTGCCCCGGGGCGATGCATCAGCGACCGGTCTTGAGCTGGGTCCAGATCCGCGTGTACTGGCGATCCACATCGGGCGGGATGATCGCGTAGGTGAAGAGTTTCGCGGCGACATCCGCAGGCGGATAGATCGTCGGATCGCCGCTGATGTCCTTTTCGACCAGCGGCGTCGACTTGGGAATGGCGTTCGGGTAGCTGACGAAATTGGTGTTGTTGGCGGCCACCTGCGGTTCGAGCAGGTGGTTGATGAATGCATTCGCGCTCTCGACATGCTTGGCATCCTTCGGAATCGCCAGCATGTCGAACCACATCGGCGCGCCTTCCTTCGGGATGGAATAGCCGATCTTCACGCCGTTCTTCGCTTCTTCGGCGCGGTCGCGCGCCTGGATGATGTCGCCCGACCAGCCGACCACCAGACAGGTGTTGCCGGTGGCCATCGAATCGATGTACTGCGAAGAGTGGAAGTTGGTGACGTAGGGACGGATCGTCTTCAGCAGGGCGGCCGCCTTGTCGATCACCGCCGGATCCTGGCTGTTGGGATCTTCACCGAGATAATTCAGCGCGATCGGGATCAGTTCCGAAGGCGTATCGAGAAGAGTGACGCCGCAGCCCTTGAGCTTGGCGATGTTTTCCGGCTTGAACACCAGATCCCAGCTGTTGGTGACATCGATGTTGCCGAATGCGGCCGTGACCTTGTCGACGTTGTAGCCGATGCCGGTGGTGCCCCACAGGTACGGCACCGCGTATTCATTGCCCGGATCCTGCAGCGCGATGCGCTTCATCATCTCCGGATCGAGATTCGCCAGATTCGGAATCTTCGACTTGTCCAGTTTTTGGAAGACGCCGGCCTGGATCTGGCGGCCGAGGAAATTCAGCGTGGGCACGACGATGTCGTAACCGCTGGAGCCCGCGAGCAGCTTGGTCTCGACCATCTCGTTGCTGTCGAAGACGTCGTAGACCACCTTCACGCCGCTCTTCTTCTCGAAGTCCGGGATGGTGGTTTCGGCGATGTAATCCGACCAGTTGTAGACGTTCAAGGTCTTGTCGTCGTCGCCTCCCGACTTGCTGTCGGTGGAAGCGGCGCCGCTGCCGGATTGACCGCCACAGGCGGCCAACAGACAGGCGGCGATGGAAAGCCCCAACACTCGCAATTTCATCGTGATTTCCCTTTGCCCGGTAGGGCGTCAATGGTGTGGCGTGACGGTGGCATCCTCGACAGATTAACGGCTGCGGCCCGTCGCTGCATCTACAGTGCTGCGACGGTTTCGTTCAGCGACTTCCAGGTTTTCTCGAACAGCTCGTCGACCTGCTCGCGGGTGATGATCAGCGGCGGCGACAACAGCATTGAATCATAAGTAGCGCGCAGGATGAGGCCATTCTTCAGGGCCATGTCCCGGCACAGCACGCCGACCCTGCCCCGCTCCTCGAAGAACGCGCGCTTGCCCTTGTCCGGGACCAGTTCCAGCGCGCCGACCATACCGGCGATGCGGGCCTCGCCGACCAGCGGGTGTTCGCCCAGCTCGGCCCAGCGCTGCGCCAGATACGGCGCGATCTCGGTCCGCGCACGGTCGACAATACGTTCTTCCTGCAGGATGCGGATGTTCTCCAGCGCGACAGCAGTGCAGACCGGGTGCCCGGAATAGGTGCAACCATGCGCCAGTTCTCCGCCCTGATCCTTCAGCACACCGGCGACGCGGTCGTTGAACATGGCGGCGCCGAGCGGGATATAGCCGGACGTGATGCCCTTGGCGAGCGTCATCACGTCCGGGGTGAAACCGAAATGGTTCGCGCCGAACCATTCCCCGGTGCGGCCGAAACCGCAGATCACTTCGTCGGCGACCAGCAGCACGTCGTACTGACGGCAGATGCGTTCGATTTCCGGCCAGTAGGTCATCGGCGGAATGTAGACGCCGATCGCGCCCATGATCGGCTCGCCGATGAAGGCGGCGACCCGGTCCGGCCCCAGTTCGAGGATCTTCTGTTCCAGGCGTCGCGCGGCGACCAGGCCGTATTCCTCCGGCGACAGATCGCCACCGTCGGCGAACCAGAACGGCGGATCGATATGGTGGATGTCGGGAATCGGCAGCCCGCCCTGCTTGTGCATGCCGGCCATGCCGCCGAGGCTGGCGCCAGCCATCGTGGTGCCGTGGTAGCCGTTGTGGCGACCGATGAAAATGTTCTTCCGCGGTTTGTCCTGTACCGCCCAGAAGTGGCGGACGAGACGCAGGATGGTGTCGTTGGCCTCGGAGCCCGAATTGGTGAAGAAGGCGTGGTTGAGATCGGCCGGCGTGAGCTCCGCAAGCTTGGCCGACAGCAGGACCGTCGGCTCCACCGTGCACTGGAAGAAGCTGTTGTAGTAGGCCAGCTCCGTCATCTGCCGCGACGCCGCCTCGCCCAGTTCCTTGCGGCCATAGCCGACATTCACGCACCACAGACCCGCGAAGGCGTCGAGCAGCTTGTTGCCGTTGGCATCCCAGACATAGGCGCCTTCGCCCCGGGTCAGGATGCGCGTGCCTTTCTTCGCGAGCGCCGCGTTGTCGTTGAACGGATGCAGGTGATGCGCGGCATCGAGCTGCTGCAGATGGACCAGGTCGGCTTTATCCATGGTAACTCCAGAAAATTTACAGAAGCGGCTGTAGGAGCGGCTTCAGCCGCGAAACCCTCAACGCTTGAACATTGCGAAGATTGATCGGTTGAACATTTTCGCGGCTGAAGCCGCTCCCACAAAAGCGTTGGATCAGACATTCAGCAGCAGGAACTCGCGTTCCCACGAACTGATCACCCGGAAGAAGGTTTCGTATTCCTTGCGCTTGACCGAGATGTAGGCGCGCACGAAGCGCGCGCCCATCAGGTCGTGCAGCATCGTGCAGCTTTCCAGCTGGTCCAGCGCCTCGCCCAGGGAGCGCGGCAGCTCGAAGCCCACATCCTGCGCACTGATGGTCAGCGGCGCGGTCGGCTGCAGCTTCTCGCGGATGCCGAACAGGCCGCAGGCCAGAGTGCCGGCCATCGCCAGATACGGATTGGCGTCGGAACCCGCGAAACGGCTTTCGACGCGGGTGTTCTCCGGCGTATCCATCGGCACGCGCAGGCCACAGGTGCGGTTGTCGTAACCCCACTGCACGTTGATCGGCGCGACCTGGCCCAGCGCCAGCCGGCGATAGGAATTCACGTTCGGCGCGAAGAAGGCCATCGCCATCGGCACGTACTTCTGCAAGCCGCCGAGATAATGCTCGAAGATCATGCTGTGCTCGCCTTCGCGCTTGCCGGCGAAAACATTCCGCCCGGTCTTCACATCGACCAGACTCTGGTGGATGTGCATCGCGCTGCCCGGCTCGTTCTCCATCGGCTTGGCGAGGAAGGTCGCGTACACGCCGTGGCGCATCGCCGCCTCGCGCATCATCCGCTTGAACAGGAACACCTGATCGGCGCGCGACATGGCGTCGGCGTGGACGAGGTTGACTTCCAGCTGCGCCGCACCGGATTCGTGGATCAGTGTTTCCACGTCCAGTTCCATGGCTTCGCTGTAGTCGTACATCAGGTCGAGGATCGGATCGAACTCGTTGACCGCGTCGATCGAATACGACTGGCGTGCGGTTTCCGGCCGCCCCGAGCGCCCGGCGGGCGGCTGCAGCGGAAAATCCGGATCGGTGTTCTTCTGTACGAGGAAGAATTCGACCTCCGGCGCGACCACCGGCCGCAGACCCAACTCATCATAGGCATCGAGCACGCGTTTGAGCACGTTGCGCGGAGCCAATTCATGGCGTTCGCCGGTCTTGGTGTAGCAGTCGTGGATGATCTGCGCGGTCGGATCGGTGGCCCAGGGCACCAGCCGCACCGTGTCCGGGTCCGGACGCAGCAGCATGTCGGCGTCGGATGGCGAAATCAGATCGTAATAATCGTCGGGATAGTCGCCGGTGACCGTCGTGGCGAAGATGCCTTCCGGCAGTCGCGTGCCGTAATCGTGCGAGAACTTGTCGGCGGGAATGATCTTGCCGCGCGCGTTGCCGGTGATGTCCGGCACGAGACATTCGACCTCGGTGATCCGACGATCCTTCAGCCAGCGCAGCAGCGCGGGTTCGCCCGGCTGCTGCACGTGCGCAGGTTTCTTTTTGCGGGCGGAGGCGACCGCAGGCTTCGGCGGTGTCTTGCGGGGCGGTGTGCGCGGGCTCATGCGGTCATCGTATCCGTTGTTGCGCGCGCTGGCGGCAGGCATCGCCGAAAGCGCGAAAAATGCCGTGATGAAACGGGTTCTCGACGACGCGCCACTCCGGGTGCCATTGCACCGCCAGCAGGAAAGTGCTGCTGGAAAGCGGGCCACCGTCGCGGCGATAGGCTTCGATCAGTCCGTCCGGCGCGGTCGCCTCCACGGTCAGGGTTTCGCCCAACAGCGCGACACCCTGGCCGTGCAGCGAGTTGACCAGGGCAGTGTCGGTACCGGCGATGCCCGCAAGCAGTCCGCCCGGCGCCAGCGCGACCGGATGGGTCGGCGCGTATTGCACATCGAGCGGATCATCGGGGTCTTCGCGGTGGTCCATGAAGCCGTCGACTTCATGCACTTTCTGATGCAGGCGTCCACCGAAAGCGACATTGACCTCCTGGAATCCGCGGCAGATCGCGAGGATCGGCAGGCCCAGTTCGATCGCCAGCGGAATCAGCGCCAGCGTGGTCTCATCGCGGGCGGGATCGTGGAGATTGCCCGGGTAGCTGGGTTCGTCGCTGTAATGATGCGGTTCGATATTGCTGACCGAGCCGGTCAGCAGGATGCCGTCGAGCCCTTCCAGCAGCGACCGCAGCGGCAGCGCGGGCTGCAGTCCGGGGATCAGCAGCGGCAGGCACCCGGCGCCATCGACCACCGCGCGGACGTACTTCTCCCCGGCCGCGAGAAACGGGTGCGGGCCGATGAGTTTGCGGTCGGTGGGCAAACCAACCAGCGGTAGCCGTGCCGATGTGGATGACATGCGAAACGCTCGTGGCGAGGCCTCGGGGGCGTCCTCCGCACGTTACCCGGCATGTTTGATTTCTGCAACACTCGGCCGCCGGGATGCCCATTCGAGCGCGCGGCCATGCCCCGCTGCAATGATTTCAGTCGAAACGATGGGCATACTGGCAAGATGCCCGTTGAGTATTCTTGACGCCTTCCCGCCCCTATCGGCAACTGTCACACTGTTGTCGAGCCCATGCAGACCGCCGACATCATGCCCGCGAGCCTCAATCCCGAAGATCTTCTTGCACTGCAACAGAATCAGGACTGCGAGCTGGTCGATCTGATCCTGCCCGACATGAACGGCCTGCTGCGCGGCAAACGCGTCACCCGCAGCGCATTGGAAAAGGTCTACGCCGACGGGGTCTGCCTGCCGATGTCGCTGATCGCCACCGACATCACCGGCAACACGGTCGAAGAGACCGGGCTGGGCTACGACATCGGCGACGAAGACCGGATCTGCCGGCCGGTGCCGGGTACGTTGCGGCCGGTGCCGTGGTCGCCCCGTCCGATGGCGCAACTGCTGCTGTCGATGGAAGACGCCAATGGCGGCACCTTCGAAGCCAATCCGCGCGAAGTGCTCAAGCGCGTGCTCGACCGCTACACCGCGCGCGGCCTGAAGCCGGTGGTCGCGGTGGAACTGGAGTTCTACCTGTTCGACCGCCTGCCCGATGCCCACGGCCGCCCGCAGCCGCCAGTGAACGCGCACACCGGCGCCCGCAACATGAGCACGCAGGTCTATTACATCGAAGACCTCAACGATTTCCACGACTTCATCGACGCCGTCGCCTGCGCCTGCAAAGCGCAGGGCATTCCGGCCGACACCGCCGTGGCCGAATACGCGCCCGGCCAGTTCGAGATCAACCTCAAGCATCGCGACGATGCCCTGCTCGCCTGCGACGACGCGATCTATCTGAAGCGCGCGATCAAGGCGATCGCGCAGAAGCAGGGCCTGCAGGCCAGCTTCATGGCCAAACCGCTCGTCGACCAGGCCGGCAGCGGCCTGCACATCCACGCCAGCGTGCTCGACGCGAACGGCGACAACATCTTCGCCTGCACCCAGGACGCACCCTCGGACACGCTGCGTCACGCCATCGGCGGCCTGCAGCGCAGCGCGCAGGACTGCCTGCTGCTGTTCGCGCCCAACGCCAACAGCTACCGCCGCTTCGTACTGAATGCATTCGTGCCGCTCAACGAAGTCTGGGGTTTCAACAACCGCACCGTGGCCATGCGCATCCCGCACAGCGACGAGAAGAACACCCGCATCGAGCACCGCATCGCCGGTGCCGACGCCAATGTGTATCTCGCCACCGCCGCAGTGCTGGCCGGGATGCTCGACGGCATCGAACACGGCTACGACCCCGGCGCACCAGTGGTCGGCAACGCCTACGAACAGACCGAGATCCGCACGCCCTACTGGCGCGATTCGATCCGCGACTTCATGGCCAGCGACTTCATCGCCACCCAGTTCGGCGAAACCTTCCGGCACATCTACGGGCAGCAGAAGCTCAAGGAGCTGCACAGCTTCTACCGCGAAGTGACGACGCTGGAATACGACTGGTATCTGCGGTCGGTGTGAATCCAGCGGCACAGAGCTTGAAAAAATTGGCGCCGCAACAGTTTCACCAGAAGCAATGTCCGATCAAACCGCAACCCAATCACATCCATTGATGATGACGCGAAACGCGCAGGCTGGGAAAAGCGTAGGCTGGGCTGGAAAGCCCAGCACCACCCCCACCAGGATTGCATGCTGGGCTTTTCAGCCCAGCCTACGCGTTGCGCAACATTGATCAGGCTTGGTGAAGCCGGGAATCAAATCGCAGTTGGCGTTCCGGGAAACGCGCAATCCATTTCAAACACCATCTGGACGTATCAATAAAATTTCGCATGACCGTATCGCCTCCCTACCCGCCCAGTTGGTACGCCGCCAGCGCGGAGCCGCTGCCGCCGCAACCGGCGCTGGCAGGCGACATCGACGCCGATGTCTGCATTCTCGGCGCGGGCTATGTCGGTTTGTCCACAGCCCTGGAATTGGCCGAAGCCGGCTACCGTGTCGTCGTGCTCGAAGCCGAGCGCATCGGCTGGGGCGCATCGGGCCGCAATGGCGGCCAGGTACTGCCCGGCTTCGGCTGCGGCGAGGCCAAGTTGGCCGCGCTGGTCGGCCGCGACGATGCCCGCAAATTGTTCGACTGGTCGTGCGAGGGCGTGCGCCTGATCCACGAACGCCGCGAGCGCCACGGCATCGACTGCGACTGGCGCCAAGGCCACACGACCGTCGCGATCAAGCCACGGCAGGTCGTCGAACTGCAGACCTGGCAGCGCGAGCTGGAAAACGACTACAGCTATCCGATGTCGTGGTGGGATCGCGAACAGTTGCGCGCGCAGCTCGATTCACCGCGCTATCTCGGCGGCCTGTACGACGCCAACGCCGGGCATCTGCATCCGCTGAAATACGCGCTGGGCCTCGGTCGCGCCGCGCTCGCCGCTGGCGTAAGGATTTTCGAACACAGCCCGGTACTGCGGATGACCCACGGCACGAAACCCGTGCTGCATACCGGGCACGGGACAGTCCGCTGCGATTTCGCGGTTCTCGCCGGCAATGCGCTGGTGAAAGGCATCGCGCCGGAGCTGGATCGGAAGATCATGCCGGTCGGCACCTACATCGCCGCGACCGTGCCGCTCGGTGCGGAGCGCGCGCAGGCGCTGATCGGCAACGACATGGCGGTGGCGGACTGCAACTGGGCGTTGGACTACTTCCGTCTGAGCAGCGACCACCGGCTGCTGTTCGGCGGGCGCGCCAGTTATTCCAACTTCCAGCCGCCCAATCTGGGCTGGGTGATGACCCGACGGATGCGCAAGGTCTTCCCGCAGCTTGCGGATACCGGCTTCGACCATGCCTGGGGCGGCACCATCGACATCAGCCTCAACCGCGCGCCGCACTGGGGCCGGATCGGCGCGAACGTCTATTTCGCGCAGGGCTTTTCCGGTCACGGCGTCGCGGCCACCAACCTCGCCGGGCGCATCATTGCCGAAGCGATTCGCGGCCAGAACGAACGTCTCGACGTGTTCGCGCGCATCGCGCATCACGATTTCCCCGGCGGCCGCACCTTCCGCACCCCGATGCTCGTCGCGGCGATGGCTTGGTACAAGCTGCGCGATGCGCTGTGGTGAGCCCAATCGCAGCGAATCGTCTGCCGAGGCTTGACGATCCCGGGAGCGCCCTCTAAACTTTCGCGCTCTCCAGACACATGGGGCCATAGCTCAGCTGGGAGAGCGCCTGCATGGCATGCAGGAGGTCGGCGGTTCGATCCCGCCTGGCTCCACCAATGTTCAAAACACTTCTGATCGTTAGGCCGGATACGAAGTGGCTACAGAGTTCTACGACGTCCCCATCGTCTAGAGGCCTAGGACACCACCCTTTCACGGTGGACACCGGGGTTCGAATCCCCGTGGGGACGCCAACTTGCAAAAACACGAAACCCGCCGAAGCGGGTTTCGTGTTTTTCGGCCCGTGAAATTCCGCGAGTACTCAGTCGCGGGCGAGCAATACGGGCAACGCATCCGCATCGACCCGCTGCATCCCGGAATTGCCGACGCCGTGCCCACGATCATCCAGATACTGCAGCCATTTGCCGAGGAAGGTGTTCATGCGCAGCCGGTGATCGAGCACCTCGGCTGCGGGCGGGTACATGCCGATGGCGTCCTGCCAGCGGCGACCGATGTAGCAATGGGTGGCCTCGACCTGCCTAGCGTCGCGGTACAGGCGCAGATACGCGGAAGGATCGGGCTCGCCGGTCACCGGGTCGAGCATCGTGTAGCTCAGACGCAGTTCGGTGGTGTAGGCGTGCTGGGCGAGGATATCGAGCTGCAGATCGAGGCCATCGCCGACCGAGGACACGTAACGGCCCGCCGCAAGCGCCTCCGGCACGAACAATCGATGCAGGCGCTGATGGTTCTCTGCGTACAGCGCCATCAACCAGGAGAACCGGTTGATTTTGGCGGCGTTGATCGGGCGGGAAACGACCTTGGACATGACGTGGATCGTACACATCGCATGCGGTCCGCGACAGCATTGACGGATCGCGAAAACGCGCGGACGATGGAAGTCGCCGCGTGTTGGGGCCGAACCGTTGATGTCCGCCCGGTCGCGCTCAATACATCTCGCGCTGGATCCCCAGGGTCGACATCACTTTGCTCGCGATCTCTTCGATCGACGTGTGCGTGGTGCTGAGCGTGGGAATGCGTTCGGCGCGCAGCATCGATTCGGCCGCAGCGACTTCGCGCCTGCAAGTTTCCAACTGGGCATAACGCGAATTGGCGCGGCGCTCCTGGCGGATCTGCTGCAGCCGCGCGGGATCGATGGTCAGCCCGAACAGTTTGGCGCGGTGCTGGCGCAATCGCGGCGGCAGGCGGTCGTGCTCCAGGTCCTCATCGGTCAACGGATAGTTCGCGGCTTTGACGCCGTGATGCATGGCCAGATAGATGCAGGTCGGGGTTTTCCCGGCGCGCGAAACCGCCACCAGGATCACATCGGCCTCGTCGTAGTTGGTGGCGATGCCGTCATCGTGGGTCAATGCGAAGTTCATCGCGTTGATGCGGCGATGGTAGGTCTCGAAATCGACCATGCCATGCGCCTGCCCCACCCGCGACTGGCGCTGCTGGCCCAGTTCGCGCTCGAGCGGCGCGATGAACGGCGCGAACACGTCCAGCATCAGCGCCCCGCTCTCCGCCAGCACCGCGCTGAGATCGGCGTCGACGCAGGAATTGATGACGATCGGGCGGCCACCGGCGGCCTCTCCGGCGGCGCGGATGAGGGCCGCCGCTTCCACTGCCTTCTCCGCTGTGTCCACGAACGGCAAGCGGTCCGTGCGGAAATCCGTGCCCGTGAATTGGGTCAGCAGGCTGTGGCCGATGGTCTCGGCGGTGATGCCGGTGCCGTCTGAAACATAGAACACTGGACGAATGGATGACATGCGCTGCGTTTCCCGGTCAATCGATTGATTTGAAAAGAGTTTTTCGCGCGCAAATGGCTTGCCTCACGGCCCGCGACTACGATTGCGGTCACAGGACAGGCCCGGCAGCGTCCGGCGATGGCTTAAAATATCCGCTTTCCCGGCCCCACGCCGCGTCTTCTTCGGAGACTTCACGCCTTGAACGACAACATCCTCTGGCTGCACGCGCTGCGGCTCTCCGACCTTGCACGCGTCGGCGGCAAGAATTCCTCGCTCGGCGAGATGATCGGCCATTTGGCCGGGCTCGGGGTATCGGTGCCGGGCGGCTTCGCCACCACCGCCGAGGCGTTCAAGGACTTCATCGCCCACAACACCCTGCATCAGCGGATCTTCGACCGCCTGGCCACGCTCGACGTCGAAGACGTGCCGGCCCTGAATGCGGCCGGCGCCGAAATCCGCAGTTGGGTCATCGACGCTCCGCTGCAGCCGCAGCTCGACACCGACATCCGCACTGCCTATGCGCAGTTGTGCACAGAGAACGGCGGCAGCGAGATCGCGGTGGCCGTGCGCTCCTCGGCCACCGCCGAAGACCTGCCCGACGCCTCGTTCGCGGGCCAGCAGGAAACCTTCCTCAACGTGACCGGCGCCGATGACGTGGTGCGCAAGGTCAAGGAAGTGTTCGCCAGCCTCTACAACGATCGGGCGATCGCCTACCGGGTGCATCACGGTTTCAAGCACGAGGACGTGTTCCTCTCGGCTGGCGTGCAGCTGATGGTGCGTTCGGATATCGGATCGTCCGGCGTGCTGTTCACCCTCGACACCGAATCCGGTTTCCGCGATGTGGTGTTCGTCACCGCCAGTTATGGCCTGGGCGAGAACGTCGTCCAGGGTGCGGTGAATCCGGACGAGTTCTACGTGTACAAGCCGACCCTGCGCGCGGGCAAGCCGGCGATCCTGCGCCGCTCGATGGGCGCGAAACAGATCCGCATGGTCTATTCCGACAAGCCTGGCGAGCGCGTGCGCAACGAGGACACACCGACCGAGCTGCGCAATGCGTTCTCGATCAGCGATGAAGACGTGCAGGAACTCTCGCGCCAGGCGCTGACCATCGAGGAACACTACGGCCGGCCGATGGATATCGAGTGGGCGAAGGACGGCATCACCGGCAAGCTTTTCGTCGTGCAGGCGCGTCCGGAAACCGTGAAGTCGCGCGCGCACGCCACCCAGATCGAACGCTACAGCCTCGGTCATCGCGGCGACGTGGTCTGCGAGGGCCGCGCGATCGGCCACAAGATCGGCAGCGGCGTCGCCCGCGTGGTGCGCTCGCTCGCGGACATGAACCGGGTGCAGCCCGGCGATGTGCTGATCGCCGACATGACCGATCCCGACTGGGAGCCGGTGATGAAACGCGCCTCGGCCATCGTCACCAATCGCGGTGGCCGCACCTGTCATGCCGCGATCATCGCCCGCGAGCTGGGCGTGCCTGCCGTCGTCGGTACCGGCAATGCGCTGGACACCATCGTCGACGGCCATGAAGTGACCGTGAGCTGCGCCGAAGGCGATACCGGTTTCATCTACGAAGGCCTGCTGCCGTTCGAGCGCATCGTCACCGATCTGGACAACATGCCGCCGGCGCCGCTGAAGATCATGATGAACGTGGCGAACCCGGAGCGCGCCTTCGATTTCGCGATGCTGCCCAACGCCGGCATCGGCCTGGCGCGTCTGGAAATGATCATCGCCAGCCACATCGGCGTGCATCCCAAGGCGCTGCTCGATTACGCGAATCAGGACGCCGAGGTCAAACGCAAGATCGACGCGAAAATGGCGGGTTACGCCAGCCCGGTCGATTTCTACGTCGACCGCCTCGCCGAAGGCATCGCCACCATCACCGCATCGGTCGCACCCAGCCCGGTGATCGTGCGCCTTTCGGACTTCAAGTCCAACGAATACGCCAACCTCATCGGCGGCGCGCGCTACGAGCCGCATGAAGAGAATCCGATGATCGGTTTCCGTGGAGCCAGCCGCTACGTCGACCCGTCGTTCCGCGATGCGTTCGCGCTGGAATGCCGCGCGGTGCGCAAGGTCCGCGAAACCATGGGCCTGGACAACTGCTGGGTGATGATTCCGTTCGTGCGCACTCTCGATGAAGGCCGCAAGGTGATCGAAGTGCTCAAGGAAAACGGTCTGGAGCAGGGCAAGGCCGGGCTGAAGATCATCATGATGTGCGAAGTGCCGTCGAACGCGCTGCTGGCCGACGAATTCCTCGATATCTTCGATGGTTTCTCGATCGGCTCCAACGATATGACCCAGCTGACGCTGGGCCTGGACCGCGATTCGGCGATCGTCGCCAATCTGTTCGACGAACGCGACCCGGCGGTGAAGAAGATGCTGTCGATGGCGATCCAGGCCGCGAAGCGCAAGGGCAAGTACATCGGCATCTGCGGCCAGGGCCCCAGCGATCATCCCGACCTTGCGGAATGGCTGATGCAGGAAGGCATCGAGTCCGTATCGTTGAACCCGGACACGGTGGTCGATACGTGGCTGCGATTGGCAAAGTCCAAGGCGGGCTAAGCTGCGTACGCGTAGGCTGGGCTGACAAGCCCAGCAGCGGTGTCGATGGCGGCGATGCTGGGCTTGCCAGCCCAGCCTGCTTTCAGTCAGCCTGTGAATTCTCCGAACCGCGTGCGGTAGTAGCGCAGTTCGGTGATCGAATCGCGCACGTCGCTGAGCGCGGTGTGCGCGGATTCCTTGTGGATGCCGGCCATCACCTGCGGCGCCCAGCGCTTGGCGAGTTCCTTGAGCGTGCTGACATCAAGGTTGCGGTAGTGGAAATAGCGCTCCAGTTCGGGCATGCAGCGGTGCAGGAAGCGGCGGTCCTGGCAGATCGAGTTGCCGCACATCGGCGACGATTTCGGCCCGATCCAATCCTGCAGGAATCTGATGGTCTGCAGTTCCGCCTCGCGCATGGTCACGCCCTGCTCCAACACGCGCTGCCACAGCCCGGAGCGGCGATGCTGGTTTCGGTTCCAGTCGTCCATGGCCTCCAGCGTGGCCAAGTCATGCGTGATCGCGAACTGTGGGCCTTCGGCCAATACGTTGAGATTGGCGTCGGTGACGATGGTGGCGATCTCGATCACCGAATCATGGTCGGTGTCGAGTCCGGTCATTTCGAGGTCGATCCAGATCAGGCGGCCATCGAAGCGCATGGCTTCGCGTTTCTGGAATTGCTCGTCGGCATCGATCATCGGGTTGGAAGCCATATCGCTCGCATCGCTCATCGGGAAACCCCATGATATCGCAGCCTCCCCTGCTGGCCCACGCGTATGGCGCTTACGCCCGTTCTCGATCACCACGCGATTCTCGGCGCGATGCTGGCGCCAGCCCTGTTGATGGCCGCCACCGGCTCGCTGCTGGTCTCGGCCAATGCGCGGCTGGCGCGCGTCGTCGACCGTCTGCGCAGCCTGATCGTGGCCTGGGAGCAGGACGCGCCGGACCGCAACGAACGCGACACGCAGATCGCGCGGCATCGCGCCCGCGCCGCATTGGTACTGCGCGCCTGCTGGACGCTGTACGCCGCGCTGGGATTTTTTGTCGGCACCAGTCTGGGCTTGGCGGCCGATGCCCTGTTGGGATTCAAACTCGGCGCGGTGCCCACCGTACTCGCGGTGATCGGCATGCTCTGCCTGCTGATCGCCAGTCTGGCGATGGGTCGCGAAGTGAGCCTGTCGGTCAAGAGCTTCGACGAGGAACTGGATCAGGAGCTGGCGCGGAAGCGAAGCTGATGAGCGTTGTTGCATAGGGTGCGCCCTGGTGCATCGAACTCAACACCGTGCTTTGAATTGCGACACCGGGAAAGAACGTGATGAGCGCAACTTCTCTGGAGGCGCTCACGACGCGAGTGGATGGACAAGAGCCGAAATCGGGATACGGAAAAGTGGGTGGGCAGGTATTCAAGCCGCCTGTCAGTAGCGCGGTGGGCCGATGGGCTTGTTCTCCATGATCTCTTCGATCCGGGCGACGACTTCGGGCGTCAGCTTGTCCTTGGACTGGAGGGCCTTCAGATTGTCGGCCAATTGGGATTTCCTGGAGGCTCCCAGGATGATGGTCGACACGTGCGGATTGGCCAGGCACCAGATGATCGCGAGATGGTGGATCGGCAGCCCGACTTCGTCGGCAAGGACCGCCAGTTTCCGTACTCGATCGAGCAGTCGGTTGCCTTCTTCGCTGTCCCACTCCGCTTTGAGCCAATCGCAGCTGGGCAGATTCATGCGGCTGTCCGCAGGAAAGCCATTGTTGTATTTGCCGGTCAACACGCCTGCCTTCAGCGGCGACCAGACGGTAGTGCCCAAGCCCATCAGCTCATACAGCGGCAGATAGTCGACTTCGACTTTCTGTCGTTCGAACAGGTTGTATTGGGGCTGCTCCATTTGCGGCGGGGTGATCCTCAGCTCTTTGGCCACGGCCCACGCTTCGGTCAACTGCTGCGCGCTCCATTCGGACGTCCCCCAGTACAGGACCTTGCCCTGGACGATGAGGTCGTGCATGGCGCGTACGGTTTCCTCGATCGGCGTGCTTGCATCGGGGCGATGGCAAAAATACAGATCGAGATAGTCCACCTGCAAACGCTTGAGCGCGGCATGGCAGGCGTCGAAGACATGCTTGCGCGACAGGCCGTTCTGGGTCGGCTTCTCGCCGCCCCAGAACACCTTCGAAGACACGGTGTAGGTATCGCGGCCCCAGCCGAGTTTGCGCAGTGCGGCCCCCATCAGGGTTTCGGAGACGCCGGCTTCATAAGCTTCGGCGTTGTCGAAAAAGTTGATGCCTTCATCGTAGGCCAGCGTCATCAATCCCATCGCTTCCTTTTCGTCGACCTGGGTGCCGAACGTGACCCAGGAGCCGAGGGAAATTTCGCTGAGTTTGAGGCCGGACTTCCCGAGACGCCGATATTCCATGCTGAAATCCTTCAATGTGCTGTGGCCCGGAGGGCAGTAGTGAAGCATGCAACTGCTTGAACGCGGATTGTACTGCCCGACTGGCCTTTACTCGTGAACAGCTGCCTCGCGATGCTCTGCCGCCTGCGGGTTGGAGGCGCGGCCGTCGATCGCGAATCGCACGAATTGGCGGATCGCTTGAGGCTCCGGTTCGGGCCAGACATAGCCGAGCTGCGCCAGCAATCGTTCGGTCCGCTCCGCAACGACAACGATCGGCGGCTTGGCGCTCGATGCCTCTTCTTCCATCAGGCCGGTGTGCAGCAACATGTTCATCACCGCATCCTCATAGCCCGCCGTGTTGCGCAATTCCAGGAGCCGATCGAAAAAGGCGTCCGACTCGACTTCCTGGATACCCAGGCCATCGGACGATTCGTTCAAGAACCGGGCGAGTCGAACCAGGTGTGGATTCCTCAGATGGAAAATCTGGTTTCCCAACGCCTCCTGTTCGCCGAGCAGCACGATCGTCCGCGCCAATTGATCCACGAACGTCAGCTCCGCATCGTCCAGATACCTCGGCACGACCTGCAGCGCGATGAACGCCTTGGTGCGCTGGAAAAAAGCGTTTTCGGAAATGTTCTTCTGCAGGACGCCGGTTTTCGAGTGGTACGTGATGTTCCCGACGCGATGGATGCTGGCGACGACCCCGCGTTGACGATACGAGACGACCAGGCGTTCCGCTTCCAGCTTGGAAAGAACATAGACATTGGTCGGTTCTTGACCGATGTCGACATCGTGCTCGGTGAAAACCGCCCACGGCGCATCCATCGCGCCGTATGCCGTCGAAATGGTTGAGATGAAATGAAAGCGTTTGGGTTTTCCTTCGAGCGCCAGCGTCAGCAGCCGTTCCGTGGAAACGACGTTTGCGCTGTGGAATTCCTCGTAGGGGCCGTAATGGCGCACGTTGGCCGCGCTGTGGATGATCGCATCCACCTCACCGGTCAGGCGGTCGTAGATCTCCGGCGCCATTCCCAGATGCGCTTCCGCCAGATCGGCGACCACCACCTCCACGCGATCGCCGCACGAGGCATGGAAAGCGGGGCCGAAGTAGTGATCGAGCGTCTCGCGCAACCGGCGCTCGGCATCCTTCTGGTCGACGCCGCGCACCGGCGCGATGATGCGGCACTGCCGCGTCGTGACGAGTTCGTGCAGCAGATAGGCGCCCAGGTATCCGGTGCTCCCTGCCAGCAGCACGCACTCGAAATTCATCTTTCGCGGCGTCCCAAGCAGTTCCACGTCATGTTCGATGCCTGTCCGGTAAGCATCGATCCGGGCCTGGAAGGCGCTGTCCGCCAGCATCCGGTCGTAGTTCTCCACATCGTTCGACTGCGACTTCTTCACCCGATCGATACGCTGCCGCAGCGCGTCGCCGGAAGGCAGGAAATGCTGCGCCTGTTCGATGATGGTGGGCCAGCGGAATATATCGCTGATCTGCGCATCGTAGTGTCTTTGCAGCGCGGCGACCAGGCTGATGGCGCTGAGCGAATGCCCGCCCAGCGCAAAGAAATCGTCGTGACGTCCCACGCGGTCGAGCTTGAGCACCTTGGCCCATATCTGCGCGATGGTGGTTTCCACCTCGCCTACCGGGGCTTCGTAGCCGCGTGTCACATAGGCGGTCCCATCGGGTGCCGGCAGCGCCTTGCGGTCCAACTTGCCATTCGGGGTCAACGGGAACGCGTCCAGACTCACGTAGGCCGCCGGCACCATGTACTCCGGCAGCAGGCCGGTCAGGTGGGCGCGCAAATCCTCGGCGCCGACTTCGCCGGCAGTCGTGACGTAGGCCACCAGACGCATGTCGCCCGGTGTGTCTTCGCGGGCGATCACCACCGCATCGCGAACGCCGGAATGCTCGATCAAGCGTGCTTCGATCTCTCCCAGTTCGATGCGGAAACCGCGAAGCTTCACTTGGAAGTCGTTACGGCCGATGAACTCGATGTCGCCATCGGGCAACCAGCGGCCCAGGTCGCCGGTCTTGTACATCTTCGCTTCCGGCTGCGCGGCATAGGGGTCGTTCATGAAGCGCTCGGCCGTCAGCTCAGGGCGATTCAGATAGCCGCGTGCGACGCTGGCGCCGCCGATGTAGATCTCGCCTATCGCCCCCACCGGAACCAGTTCGTGTGTCGGCCCCAGCAGGTAGTGCTTGTAGTTGGGCAGGCCGCGACCCAGCGACAATCGCTTCGATTCCGGGCCGCTCGGATCGATGGCGTTCACCAGGGACCACACCGTGGCTTCGGTCGGCCCGTAGCAGTTCCACAAGCGCACTCCCGCGGCGCACAGATCGCTTTGCAGTTTCGCGCTGAGCGCTTCGCCGCCGCACAGCGCCAACGGCGATCCGGTGGCGTGCCAGCCGGTGTCGAGCAATTGGAGCCAACGCGACGGAGTGGTTTGTATCAGGCCGAAATCATGCTGGGCGAGGAGCCTGGTAAGCCGCAAGGGATCGTGCTGCTCTTCGGCGCTCGCGACGACGCAGGGATCGCCGTTGCTCAGGCAGCCCAGCCATTCGTACAGGGCGATGTCGAAGGACGTACTGGTCAGGAACAACCAGTGCCTGCCGGCAACCAGATCCAGCTGCTGGTTCAATCCAAGAATGAAATTGAAAGCGGCCCGGTGTTCGATCATGACGCCCTTGGGCACGCCGGTCGAGCCCGAGGTGTAGATGACGTAAGCCAGATGCTCGGGAGTCAGGCCCATGGCCTGCGCTGCCGGATTGTGCTCCTGCTGCGTTGCCCAACGTCCCGCATCGGTTCTCAAATCGCACACCGGAATAGCGCTGGACAAGCTGGACAGTTGGTTCATCACGGTCGTCGGCCCGGTGGCATACGTCAGCAGCGCCACCGGTGCGCTGTCGGTCAGCATGTGCACCAGGCGATCGACCGGGTAGTTGGGATCCAACGGCACATAGGCGCCGCCCGCCTTGAGGATGCCCAGCAGGCCCACCACCATCTCCAGGCTGCGCTCCGCACAGATCGCCACCCGATCGTCGGGCTTCACGCCCAGGGCGATCAGGTGATGCGCCAGCCGATTGGCGCGCCTGTTCAGTTCGCCATAGCCCAGTGCCTGCTCTTCGTACACCAACGCAGTTGCATCCGGCGTCTGCGCCGCCTGGGCTTCAAACAGCTCATGGATACAGCGTCCCTGCGGGTACGCGACCGCTGTGTCGTTGAAGGCCTCCAGCACTTGCCTGCGTTCCGCTTCCGGCATGATTTCGAGGCGCCGCACCGGCGTTGCGGGCGCCTGTTCCAAAGCGGTCGTCAAGGATTCCAGGGCCGCGACCATGAAGGCGCAGAGGCGTTCCGGATCGGTGGCGACGTCCACTTGGGCATCCAGGCTCAAGCCTTCGCCAAAGTCATCGATGTTCAGTACGAACGGGTAGTTCGTGCGCTCCCCGCCGCTCAGGAACTCCATGCCGGCCCACACGTCGACCGCCTGGGCATCCTGCTCGACAGCGACCTTGTCCGCGTGACGATAGTTCAGCAGGGCCGTGAACAGCGGGGCCGGTGCCCGGACCGCGCTGCAGCGTTGCGCCAGGGCCAGCGATGCGTGCTCATGCCGCAGCAACTGGGTCAGGAGTTCATGCATCTTGCGAACGCTCGTGCGCGCGGATTCGTCGCCGATCCGCATCCGCACCGGCAGGGTGTTGATGAACATTCCCATGCCGCGATCGCTGCCTTCGCCGCCCTGCATGCGACCCAGCATCACGGTTCCGAAAACCACGTCGTCACGGCCGCAGATCCGCGCCAGCACCTGTGCCCAGGCCAAATGGCACATGCTGGCTACGCTCACGCCCAAAGCCCGCGCGCAGGTGCGCACGCGCTGGTAAAGCTGCGGATCTACCTCGCGGCGCGCATCGGCGATCTGGCTGCCGTTGCCCCGGACATCCTGCAATCCAAACGGATCCGTCGGCTCGTCCACATCGCCCAGCATCTTCGTGAAGAACGCCTCGTGCTCTTCGACGCTTACACCCAGGCGAGCCTGGGCCACGAAATTCCTGAACGGCAGCGGCGTGGGCAGGTGATGGGCCTGGCCATGCAGATGCGCGTGAATCTCTTCCTGCATCACGGCCAATGTCGCATGGTCGCCCATCAGGTGATGCATCATCTCCAGGATGATCCAACGATCGTTCGCCGGATCCTCGGCGAAGAACAGACGCATGAGCGGCGCCTGGCGCACGTCTATCCGGTAATGCCGTGGATCGAAGCGCTTTCGCAGCTGCTCCGCGATGTCGCCATCTGCGGCATCCAGCCTGATTTCCTCCGCCAGCAATGGCGCACGACGCCACACCACCTGCAATGGATCGACTAGGCCATCCCACACCACTGCCGTACGCAGGATGTCGTGGCGGTCGATCACCGCCTGCAGCGCTTCGACGAACTGATTCAGATGCTCGCGGTTGTCGATGCTCAGCAGCGTCGCGGAAAGGTAGACGTCGCCCGTGCTTTCAAGCACGTGGTGGAAAAGGATGCCTTCCTGCAGCGGCGCCAGCGGATAGATGTCTTGAACGTTGGCGGCGCCACCGGGCACCGTGGAGACGATGCGATCGATGTCCTCCTGACTCAGGCTGACCAGGGTCAACATCCCGGGCTCGATGCCCATGCAGTCCGACGGAATCAGGTTCGGCGGCACGACAACGGCATCGCTCTCGCCACCTACCGCCGAGGCCAGCGCCATCAGGGTTGGCGTGGCGAACAGCGCACGCACGTCGGCCTGCAGGTCCGCACGCCTCATGCGCTCGATCACGGTCACCGCCAGCAGCGAATGACCGCCCAGTTCGAAGAAGTTGTCGTGCCGGCCGACGCGATCGAGCTTGAGCACATCGGCCCAGATTCCCGCCAACGCCGTCTCCACCTCGCCCACCGGCGCCTCGTAACTGCGGGCGACGTACGCGCTGGCGTCGGGGGCCGGCAGCGCTTTGCGGTCCAGCTTGCCGTTCGGGGTCAGCGGCAAGGCGTCCAATTGCACGTACGCCGCCGGCACCATGTATTCCGGCAGTACGCCACTCAGGTACGTGCGCAGCGATTCGACGTCGATCGCCGCATCGCTGGCCGTGACATACGCCACCAGGCGCTTGTCGCCAGGCACGTCTTCCCGCGCCAGCACGGCGACGTCGCGAACGCTCGGGTGCTGCGTCAGGAAAACCTCGATCTCGCTCAACTCGATACGGAACCCGCGGATTTTCACCTGATGATCGCGCCGTCCGACGAACTGCAGCGTGCCGTCGGTGTTCCAGCGCACCAGGTCGCCCGTGCGATAGAGCCGTGCGCTCGCATCGGACGGCGTTCCGGATGCGAACGGATCCCGGACGAAGTGTTCGGCGTTCAGCTCCGGGCGATTGAGGTAGCCCCGGGCGACTTGCACGCCGCCGATGCACAACTCTCCCTCGATGCCTCTGGGGACGAGCTGCAAATGAGCGTCGAGTACGTACACCTGGACGCCCGGCAGCGCCCGGCCGATCGAAAGCTCCGATCCGCTCAATTCCGCGCCATCGCGGGTCGTCAACATCGTGGCGCACACCGAGGCCTCGGTCGGGCCATAGTGGTTGCTCAATACGACGCGGTTGCCGGTGAGCTTCGCGAACCGCCGCACCTGATCCAGCGACACCGCTTCGCCGCCGAACATCATCAGCGTCAAGTCCGGGAGCACCGGTTCGTTGTCCGTCGTGCCCAGATCGACGAAGCCCTCCGTCCACTGTCGCCACAGCGCTGCCGGCGCGTCGATCGCCGTGACGCGCTGTTCGCGACAGAAACGCGACAGCTCGACCGGCCCCAGCTCGGTCGGCGCGGGATGCAATACCAGCGCCGCGCCGACGGCCAGCGCTGGAAACACGTCGCCCACCGAAGCATCGAAGATCAACGGCGGGATCATCAGCAGACGCTGGTCCGAAAAATCATGGCGCGCGACGAAGCTTCGTACCAGATTCACCGCGCTGCGGTGCTCGACGACAACGCCTTTGGGCACGCCTGTCGAACCCGAGGTGTAAATGACATATGCGGCATTGCCGGCATCCCCCGCCGTGGCCGGAGGCGATTCGTCGCTTGGCGCCTGTCCGATGACAAGGACGTTGCCCGACAGCTCCGGACGTAGCGTCACGCCCGCCGCAGCCCTTTCCGCCAGGGCCGTCGGGGCGATCAACGCCAGTACGGCGGCATCGTTGAGCACATACGCCAAACGATCGTCGGGATAGGTCGGGTCCAGCGGAACATAGGCCGCCCCCGCCGCCAAAATCCCAAGCACGCCGACGATGGACTCGACCGATCGGTCGACCAGAATCGCGACGCGACATTCCGGACCCGCCCCAAGCCGTCTCAATTGCCGGGCCAGACCATTGGCGCGCTGCGTCAATTGGCGGTACGTGAGTTCCGTGCCGGGCTCGACGACCGCGATGGCATCCGGAGTGCGCGCCGCCTGCTCGGCGACGAGGTCGTACAACGTGACGCTTGCGCCTTCGATGCCCGGCCCGCCATCGCCCAAGGCAAGCAACGAACGGCGTTCTTCGTCATCCAGAAGCTCGATCAGGTCGACGCTTTGACGCTCGTCGGCCACCATCGCGACGAGAATCCGATGCAGATAGCCCACTTGCCGTTCGATGGTGTCCTGGTCGAACAGCGCAGTGGCGTAATCCAAGCCGCCGACTATCTGTCCTTCCCTTTCGCCCAGATTGAGCGTCAGATCGAATTTTGCCGTGTCATACCTGCTGTCGACGAACGACATCGTCAAGCCGCCAAATTCAAGATCGCCTCCACCCGCCCCATCCCACGCCAGCATCGCCTGGAATATCGGCGTGTGGCTCAAACTCCGCGGGGGTTTGACGATCTCCACCACTTGCTCGAAAGGCAACTCCTGGTTGTCCTGGGCATCCAGTGCGATGCCCTTCACCCGATCCAGCAGCTCCGCGACGCTGCCCGATACCTCCACGCGCAGCGCCTGGGTGTTCACGAAAAAACCGATGAGGTTTTCGAGTTCCGGACGTCTGCGGTTGGCGACCGGCGTGCCGATCACCACATCCTTCTGGCCCGACAGCCGCGACAGCACCGTCGCCCACGCGGCCAGCATCGTCATATACAGCGTCATACCATGACGCCGGCTCAGCGCTTTCAATTCGCCTGTCAGCGTTTCATCCAGTACCAACTCCACCCTGCCGCCAGCAAACGTCTGCTCTGTCGGACGTGGCAGGTCTGTCGGCAATTCCAACAATGTCGGCGCACCGGCCAGCATGCTGCGCCAATACTCGCTCTGTTTCTTCAGCACTTCATCACTCAACCACCGCCGCTGCCACAGGGCATAGTCGACGTACTGGATGGGCAATGGCGGCAGTGGATCATCGCGATTTTCGTGATGGCTGGAATACAGCGTGCTCAGTTCCTTGAGCAATAGTCCAAGCGACCAGGCATCCGAGACGATGTGGTGCATCGTGAGCAGCAGCACATGTTCGTTTTCGCCCATACGGATGAGCTGACCTCGGAACAGTGGGCCGCGCTCCATGTCGAAAGGCTGACTGGCTTCTTCGCTGGCGCGTTGTGACAGCGCCATGGCCGCCTGGGGGTGATGACCCAGGTCATGTTCCTGAAGGGGAAACCCGCTGTCGGGTGGCCCGATGTGCTGGACAGGGGCATCCTCGACCCGCCGAAACGTCGTGCGCAGCGCCTCGTGGCGAAACACGATGCGATCCAACGCATGGCGCAGTGCGCGAATGTCCAATTCGCCACTCAAGCGCAATGCCATGGGCATGTGGTAGGCCTCACTGAAGCCGTCCATCTGCGTCAAGAACCACAACCGCTGCTGGGCGAATGACAGAGGCAAGGCCTGATTCCGATCGCTGACCAGGATTTCGCTGTCTATCACAGCGACTGATCGCAAGCTGGCTTCCTTCTGCAAGCGCTTGGCAAGCGCAGCACGGAGCAACTGTTCGCGCGAAATATTGGTATCCATGTTTGTCAAAGTTTTTTTCCTTCAAAAACTAACGATTGCAGTTCTTCTACAGATTGTTTTTCAAGGTTGGGCGGGAGCTTTGCCGGCCACCCCTCGGCAAACACGCTCGACATTTGGTTTTCTGCATGCCCAGCAAGGCTCACCAGTTGCGATTTTGAAAAAAAATCCGCGAGATTAGTGTCAACCAGCAGAGCCTCCCGCCTACGGGAGGAAAAGGATATGACTGCGCGCGGAGAATCGTCCCCCAAGTCAAATAAATTGACGCAGCGTACGACATGCTGAAGTATAGGCACCTTATCCCATATCGGAAACACTGGACACGGCCATCCTGGACGCAATCCGGTGGACGTGTATTCGGTACGTACCCAAACTCGCTCGGCCCGAATCAATCACTTGCATGGCAGCGGGCCAAAGCACGCCCTACAGCAGTGGTTTTCCGCGCTTGCGGCGGAAGTAGTTGGTGAGCATGGCGCTGGCTTCCGCAGCAAGCAAGCCGGCCTGCACTTCGACGCGGTGGTTGTGGCGCAGGTCGCCGAGCAGATCGAATACGCTGCCGGCGGCGCCGGTCTTCGGGTCGCTGGCCGCATAGACCACTCGCGCGATGCGGGCGTGGACCATCGCCATCGCGCACATCGCGCAGGGCTCCAGCGTGACGTAGAGCGTGCAGCCGATCAGGCGATGATTGCCCAGGGTCCGGCCCGCCGCCCGCATCGCCACGATCTCGGCATGCGCGGTCGGGTCGTGGTCGCCGATATTGCGGTTCCAGCCTTCGCCGACGACATGGCCCCTGGCATCGATCAACACCGCACCGACCGGGATCTCGTCGTCCTCCCGCTCCGC
>JBAQRU010000292.1:0-3200 GCA_049296025.1 Lysobacteraceae bacterium
ATGCATCGGTCGCGCGCGCGGCATCGCGCAGCGCGAAACCGGCGCGGAGTTCGTCGTGGTGGTCGCACAGGCGCGACAGCGCCGCGTGCAGGCGCCCGGGATCGAGGCGCTCGTCGGCATCGAACACCAGGCTCTGGCAAAAGCCGCCCGGATGGGCGAGGCCGAGACGGAAGAACCAGCCCTGGATCGGCCCGAGCGGCGCGTCGCCCGACACCGGCGCGTAGTCGTCGATCCGGTGATGCCCCTGCTCGCGCAGTGCCGCCACGAAGTCGCCCAGCCGCGGACGCGCCAGCAGGAGCGAGGAGGTGGCGCCGTAGCCCAGGCGCTTGAGCGCCGACATCACCACCAGCGCGGTCAGGGAGTCGCCGCCCAGGTGGATGAAGTGATCGTCGATGCCGATCCGCGGCTGTTGCAGCACGTTGCGCCAGATCGCGGCGACCTCGGCTTCGAGCGGATCCTCGAACGCGATCTGCGGCGCCGCTTCGCCGGCGGCATCGAGGGCCGCCAGCCGTTCGCGCAGGAGGCGATAGTCGGTCTTACCGTTGATCGTCAGCGGCAACGACGCCAGCCACACCAGGCGATTGGGCATCGCCCAGGCCGGCAATGCCGCCATGAGCCGTTCGCGCATGAGGTCGTCGGGCTGCGGCTGGCCGGTGCAGAAGGCCACCAGCTGCTTGCTGCCGGCCACGTCGACCACCAGCGTGGCGGCCTGCACCACGCCGTCGATCGAGGTCAGTGCGGTCTCCACCTCGCCCGGTTCCAGGCGATGGCCGCGCAGCTTGATCTGGCTGTCGACGCGGCCCGCGAAGACCAGGGCACCATCCGGATCGAACGCGCACAGGTCGCCGCTGCGGTACCAGCGCAGGCCGTCCGCTTCCACGAAGCGGTCGCGCGTCAGTTCATCGCGACGCAGGTAGCCGTGGGTGACGCCGGCACCGCCGATCAGCAGCTCGCCGATCGCACCGCGCGGCAGCGCATGGCCGAAGCGGTTACAGACCTTCACCGCGGTGTTGCGCATCGGGGCGCCGATCGGAATGACTTCGTCGCGATCGGGCACGCGATCGGCCACCCAGGCGGTGGAGAGGATCGTGGTTTCGGTCGGACCGTAGGCGTTGACGTACAGCACGCGACCATGCCAGCGCCGGACCAGATCATGGTCCGGGGCGGAGCCCGCCGTCATCAGCATCCGCAGCGTGGGCAGCGCCTCGGGCGAGAGGTACTTGGCGTATTGCGGCGGAAACGCCGCGAACGTCACCCGATGCTCGGTCATGAACGCCTGCAACGCCGACGGATCGTCGATCGCCGCCGCCGGCAGGATCGTGATGGCGGCGCCATTGAGCAGGCACGCGTGGATTTCCGCCACCGATGCGTCGAAGGTGAACGGCGCGAACTGCGAGGCGATGTCCGCCGGCCCGAGCCAGCATCCGATCTGGTCGACGAAATTCAGCAGATTGCCGTGCGTGACCAGCACGCCCTTGGGGCGCCCGGTCGATCCGGAGGTGAAGATCACATAGGCGGGCGCTTCGATCGGCAGGGATTCGGCCACGAAACCCGCGATCGGGGCATCGGCCGGCAGATCCTCCATCGCGATCGACACGACCTGCGGCAGGGCCTCCGCCAGCGCATGCGCATGAGCGCGTTCGGTCAGCACCACGCGCAGGCCGGTGTCCTCGACCATGCCGGCGAGCCGCATCGCCGGCTGTCCCGCGTCCATCGGCACGAACGCAGCGCCGAGCTTGAGGACCGCGATCTGCGCGACCACCATCCGATGGCTGCGTTCGAATGCGACGCCGACGAAATCGCCGCGGGCGACGCCCGCGGCGCGCAAGGCGACAGCCCAGGCGGAAGACAGCGCATCGAGTTCGCGCATGCGCAGCGAACCGCCTTCGTCGATCACGGCGACGCGATCGGCGGCCTCGTCGACCCAGGCCGCGAAACGACGATTCAGATCGCCTTCGACCGCCGCATCCGGGCCATGCACCACCCAGGGCTGGAGGCGCGCGCCCGCGTCGGCATCGAGTGCATCCACGGAGAAGCACGCCAGATCGGCCATCGTGGTCTGCCGCGCATCGCGCAGGGCAAGGCGGAATCTCGTCCAGAGCGCCGCGAGCAGGCTCTGGTAACCCTCGCTGCAGCGTTCGGCCGCACAATCGATTCGCCACAGGCCCTGCTCGCGCACGAGGGCGACATCGGCGACCGGCCCACCGGCCGGCACGCCCTGCAGGTAGACCGCATGCGCGCGGCCGTGATCGTCGAGGCCAGGCCATGCCGGATCGTCGGACGCGAGCCACGGATGTGGCCCTTCGGCCTGGTCACGAATCTCGGTGTCGAGCGCCTGCAGGCACGTCTCCGCATCGACGCGGCTGGCGAGCGGCCACACCCGGCCCTCGGCGCCGCCGTTGTGCAGGCAGCAGAGCACGGGCCCGTCGTCGTAGCGCAGCCAGTGCAGCAGCGCATGCCAGGCCGCCAGCGCCGCCCACGCATCGCGCCCATCCTCGATGGGCAGGCAGGAGATCACGCGGCGCTCCTGCGTCGCCGTCCCGCCGATCACCACGTCCCGCAGCGGGCTCGGCGTTTCCAGCGCGAAGCGGCGCAGGGCATCCTGCGCATTCGATGGCATTAGATCCGTTGACATGCGGATTCCCACGGCATGAAAGAGGGCACGGCAAGCGCGCGGCCGGCGTCGGAAGCGGGAGATCGGCGCGACATCATGTGCGCAGCTCCGCGATCAGATACGACAGCCGGGTGGAGTCGTGGCCGAAACGGTCGATCGAAGTGGCACACTCGACACGGCCGGTGTAACCATGCCGCAGCATCGCGGCGAGATCCCCGGCAGGCCCCAGGTCGACGAAGCGACAGCGGCCTTCGCCTTCCAGCACCTCGACGGCACGACGGAAATCGACGGGCGCGCGCCATGCGCGCCACAGGCGATCCGCGTCGTAGCGCGTGACGGGGCGACCGTCGACGCAGGAATAGGCGGGGATCACGCTGTCCATGGCAGCCAGGTCGCGCGCGCCTTCGGCGAAGGCGGCATCGGCCTGGTCGAGCGCCTGCGAGTGCAAGGCGTGCGCCACCGGCAGCGGCGAGACCACGATCTCCCGCGCTTCCAACCTGTTCCGGGCGCCCTCGATCCGACCGGCGTCGCCACTGATCTGGCAGTGCCCGTCGTAGTGCTCGGCGGCGATCGTGCAGCCCTCGAT
>JBAQRU010000293.1:0-10420 GCA_049296025.1 Lysobacteraceae bacterium
ATCATTTGCTTGGCTGGAGAAGTGCCGAAGGCTATGGAAGAACTGCGAGCGGCTTCTCAACACCAGCCTGCAGTTCGTCCATCTGGCTTTCCTGGCACTGGTGCTCAGAAGATTTTGAACAGGCTCTGAGCATCCCTGTAAGTATGGTGGTGGCGCCGGAAGCGATTTTGCTGAAGGCTGCTACGACCGCGCCACGTTCTTATAGTGGATTGCGGACAGTGAAAACTTGGGAGGAGTTGGGGGTTTCGGTACGGGGAATGGAAGCCGCTCACCCGCTTGCGGGCATGACACCAGCACAAGTTGTGGAACATGTTAAAACATTGGGGTTGGCAACTGAGCGCGACAACTTGCTGCTGTGGTCTGGACTTGGCCGTGGTCGCGAAGGTGTGATTCGTTCGCAGGCGTATGCCGCTACGAATGGTGGAAAGACGCTTGAGATGACGCCCGGCGGCCGTTGGTTGGATGACATGGATTTATACGGCAATAACTCGCCGTTTACGCAGGCTGAGGCTGATCAAATATGGGGTGCTGTATCGCGCTCGCTTGCACAGCAGGCCAGTGGTCAGGTGCGTGTGGTGGCCGGCTCCGTCAGGCCGACCAGTGTTTATCATCGGATAGAATTGCCTGCGTTGCAGAACAACTCCAATGTCACGGGCATTGATATTCTTTACCTGAAGCCACGCTACCGATTTGGAGAACGCTGATATGTTTACTTGGCTCAATAAGCAAGGTGTGCGCAGTGATCGCGGATTTGAAGTTCAACGTACAGGTCGTTTCGATGCCGAGTACCGCGAAGGCAATCAAGTCGTATCGCTTTACGTGGAAAGTGGCCTGAGTGGCGGTTTGCCTTGCATCAGTGTCGATCCTGATGCGTTCGCTCAGTGGGATGACGGCACGCCTATTCCGACAAAGCAGCAGACGAAATTGTTCGACAATCTGCGGGCAGCGATGGAATTTCAAGGTCTGAAACTGGTAGTGGAGCGTGGCGGATCACCGACAGGCTATCGCGTCTAAACAAGAACGTAAGGCGTGAATAGATAGGGCGGCATCTGCAACGCAGGTGCCGTCAGCTGCTGCCGAACGACTGTGCGTTCGGCACGTTCCTTGAAATTTCTTAAGCTCCCCGAAAGCCTGCCCCGATCTTTCCGTTGAGTCGGCAAAGCTTGGCGGGAAACCAATGACATGACCCGTCGTCGGGCGTGGGCTTAGCCGTTTCATGGCAGGCGCTAATGAAATCATGAGCGGCGCTATTGGTTGTTCGCGTTCGTTCGGTTTGTGTTGCATCGCCGCCTGTTGGATGGCTAGGATGGATGCGCTCGTGAAGAGCGATCTTTCCATCACACAGGAGGTGTTATGAGTCAGAACCTGCTTTCCTTGAACTTCACCGATGCGCAGCTGGCCGATGTTGAGGACGCTCTAAAACTGACCCACTTTCAGCGGTAATTTCCATCTAAAACTGACCCACCTGAACCCGTCATCCTGAGCAATTGGCTCGGGAGCATTCAGGAGTGTGTCTTCGGCGACGCCAAGATGACCACCGCCTTGCTCGATCGACTGACCCATCACTGCCATATCGTGGAAACCGGCAACGACTCCTGGCGCTTCAAAACCAGCACCGCAGCCGCCTCGGCGAAGAAGCGACAGGCGCGCAAAGGAGGCAGCACCGAACCGTGATCTGATACCTTCCCTCAACCCAAACCGGGTGGGTCAGTTCTCAATGGAAATCCCGGGTCAGTTTTGCGTGGAAATCAACAGTCAGGTGTTCACCAGTAGGGCCTACACGCATCTGGATGTGTAACCAGGGGGCGCGCGGCAGGAGAACATCACGCCGCAGTGTCCGCAGCAAAAATGACATGGTCGAGCGGATGATCCGACGTTCTCAAAGAACAGTGATCACACTGTCACTGCTTCGAAAGTCCGCAACATGGCAGCCGAGCGGTTGTCGACCGGATACTGTTCTCTACAACCATCGGCGCCCACATTAGGCGCTGGGTGCGCAGACACCAGCTGGGACGTATGCGTTAGCGGCCTGACCTGTGTGGAAACCGATGGGTCATTGCATGGCAGGGCACTAAACTTCTGCGCTGTACCCCGGATACGGTCAGACAGGCGGTTCGGGGCATGTCGTATCCCCAGCACCACCACGGCAGCTCTCGTCTCCGGGAGTGCCCCGAACCGCCTCCTCGGAATATGATGCGATCACTCTCCGTCAGGTACCGGACACCCATGAACTACGAAAATCTTGACAACGAAGAATTGCTGCGACTCGCACTCGATGCGATCAACGGGAACCGCGACGCGGAAGCGATGTCGATGCTGAAGCTCATGCTTTCGCGCGATCCGGAACATCTTCATGCGGCGTATCTGCTTGCTGCACAGCATGCGCAGATCGGCATGTTCGATCGCGCCGAAGCAGGCATGCGCACGGTCGTGGCGCGTTCGCCGGAATTCGCGATTGCCCGCTTCCAATTGGGTCAGCTGTTGACGATGAAAGGCGCCGTCGACGAGTCCCGCGAGATCCTGTCTCCGTTGTTCGCGGGTGAGGACGCATTGTCCGCTTACGCTCGGGGAATGGCTGCACTGTCGGCCGAAGACGCCGATACCGCGCTTCGCGAGCTCGAATCGGGTCTGGCCCTTCCTCAGGACATTCCTGCGCTCACTGCCGACATGCGGCGCCTGCGCGACAATCTCGCGCAAAACAGGCCAGACCAGGCGTCTGCGGATGCGCCCACGCCGGCACCGATCTATCTTGCCGGCTACGGATACGGCCGTTCTGGTGACGCCGAGTGACGATCGACCGTCTTTCGGCGCTATCCGCGCAGATCGCCGCGCTACGCGCGGAGATGTCGCGCAAGAGCGGCGAATCCAGAGGCGTGCGCGCGGCCGAACATTCCGGCGAGCCGCATGCGGAAGAACGTGTGACGTCGCGTGATCCGGATGCGCTGCGCAAACAACTGGTGGACATCGTGCGGGGGGCGTCGATGGACGATGCCGACGCACTTGGTCGCGTCCGTATGCGGGTCGTCAAGGCGGTGTTGCTCTGGGAATTCGGTCGAGAGCTGCGCGAGCATGAAGAGTGGCAACCGATGGTCGAAAAAATCGCCGGCTCGTTGGTCATGGACGAAGGATTTCGCAATGCTTTCAATCGCTTGATTGCCGAACTGCAAGCATAGGATTAGATTTTTGTGATGACATCGACTTGTGGTTTGTGACAGGGTTGACTTCTGCGAAGGCGCTCCATTAGAGTGCGTCGGCGCGAAGTGCTGATGCTTCCAGATGTGATGTAAGCAAAAAAGCAAAAGCAGGTGTTGCTTCGTGCGGTAGTCATGACTCTACGAACTCTCATGGGGATGAGGGCAAGTGGAGCGATAAAACTGACGGAGACGTTTCGCCTGATGAATACCCATCAAGTACGGGCTGTGCGCTTGCGCAGTTTTCTTGCCCATGACCCGGGCAATACCGATCTGGCCTGCGACCTTGCCGATGCATTGTTCGCTGATGGCGATTACGCCGATGCACAAACCGTGCTCACGTCGATCCCGGGAGATGGCGCGTCCGTGCCGGGCGTGCGCTTTCGCCTTGCGCGCTACGCGCTGACCACTGGCGACTATGCCCACGCTGCCGACGAATACGCCGCGATGATCGCTGCGGGTCATGACGGGATCGCGGTGCGTCACGATCTCGCCTTTGCCCAACTGTGCCTGCGGCAAGCCGACGACGCGATGCGGACACTCGAGTCCGCGATCGCCGATTTCGGTGCGACGCCTGAACTGTTGATACTCAGATCCCGCGTCGAAGCCATGCTGGAGCAATACCCGCAAGCTGCAGCCAGCGCGGATGCTGCACTGGCTTTGCGGCCTGACGACGCGCTCGCGCTGGGCGTCAAATCCCTCGCATTGCTCGACGACAACCAGCTCGACGCAGCAGCACAGACCGCGCGCGATGCGCTGCAGATCGATCCGGACCAGCACGAAGCCTTGCTGGTCGCCTCGACGCTCTGCCTGTGGCAGCAGGATCTCGAACCTGCCCGGGATTTTTTCGAGCGTGCGCTCGGCCGTCATCCGAACTCGGGGCGTGCGCTGTCCGGCTACGGTCAGTTGCTGATGCTGCGCAACGAATTGCCGCGCGCGGGCGAAGTGCTTGATCACGCCACGCGAGCGATGCCGAACCACATCGGCACCTGGCACGCGCTGGCCTGGAATCAGCTGTTGCGCGGCGAACGCGAAGCGGCCGAGGCCAGCTATCGCAGTGCCTACGACGTCGACCGGAATTTCGGCGATACCCATGGTGGCCTCGCACTCGTCGCCGCGCTGCGCGGCGACTACGAAGAGGCAGAACAGTCGATCAAGCGCGCGCTGCGCCTCGATCCCGATGCGGTGACCGCGCGTTACGCGCAGGCGCTGCTGATGGAAGCGCGAGGCGATGTCGATGGTTCGGAAGCTGCAATCGCCCGATTGCTTCCGACGACAGGCGCATTCGCAGCGCTTCCGGTGCGCGAGTTCGCGCAACGGCTCAAGGACACGCTGAAGTCCGGATCGCGCTGAGGCCTCCGGATGGACTCGGATCTCGCCCTCCGTCTGCTGACGGACACGCTGCTATCGGCCGCAAAAATGTCGGCGCCCATCCTGTTGGCGACGCTGGCGATCGGCTTGCTGATTTCCATCGTGCAAGTCGTGACCCAGATCCAGGAAATGACGCTCACTTTCGTGCCGAAGCTGGTGATCGTGATCGTGGTCTGCCTGGGCCTCGGCAGTTGGATGCTGTCGGTCGCCACCGAGCTCGCCATCCGGCTTTTCGCAATCGCGGGGACGTTGTGAGCATGCCGCCCGTCGAACACATGGCCGGCCTGCTCGCGCTCGCGTTCCTGCGCTACGTGCCGGCGGTCGTGCTGCCGGGCTTTTCGCCGCTGCGCTGGGCACCCGCACTGGTGCGGATCGTGCTTGCGCTGGGTCTCGCCTGGCTGACCGTGCTCGCATTGCCAGCCAGTGCGTATGGGATCGAGATGCGTGGCGCGGGCGATTGGATCACGGCCGCACTCGGCGAGCTCGCGATCGGCATGGTCTTCGGACTGGTGGTGATGATTCCGCAGGCGGCGCTGCACACCACGGGCTGGATGATCGATATCCAGGCCGGCCTCGGCGCGGCGACGCTGTTCAACCCGGGCGGGCAGGGCGATCCGCAGTCGCTGCTCGGCACCGCGCTGATGCTGCTCGGCACCGTGTTGTTCTTTACGATGGATTTGCATCTGGAACTCTATCGAGGCCTTGTTGCCAGCACCCAGGTGCTGCCGGTCGGCGGGATGGGCGCACGTCCCAGCGCCGAAGGATTCCTAGGCCTGCTCGGCAGCAGCTTCCTGCTGGCGATGATGGTCGCGGCGCCGGTGCTGGTCGGCCTGTTCGCGGTCGATGTCGGCGTCGCCTACGCCACGCGTTCGATGCCGCAGGCCAACGTGTTCTTCCTCGCGTTGCCACTCAAAGTGCTGGTGGCGATCCTGCTGATGGTCGCGTCGCTGCGTTATGCGCCGGCGTTGATGCTGCGCCTCTACCAGGACGCGTTCACGCGCGTGCCTGCGATGCTGGGAGGCTGAGCATGTCCCAGGGCGACCAGGACAAGACCGAAGAGCCGACCCATTTCCGCCTCGACGAAGCGCGCAAGCGCGGCGAGGTCGCGAAGAGCATCGAAGTATCCGGAGTCGCGGTGATGATCGTGGCCGCCGCGATCCTCGCCTTGACCGGTGCCGGCATTGCCGTCGCGCTCGCGGTCGCCACCCGGCGCATGATTGCGCTGTCCGGCAATGTGCCCGCGCTCAATGGGGCATTCGTCGGCTGGATCTCGAACGCCTATGCGCCCGTCTGGCAGGCGCTGACCCCGCTGTTGCTCGGCCTGCTGGTCGCGGCGGTGGTCGGCCATCTGTTCCAGACCGGCCCGATTTTCACGACCCATCCGTTGAAGCCCGACTTCAAGCGGATGAACCCGATGCAGACCATCAAGCGCATCTTCTCGTTCCGCACGATCTGGGAACTGGGCAAGATGGCGCTGAAGTTCCTGATGCTGGGCGCGATCTGCGCGGTGTTCGTCTCCAAAGGCGCGGCGCTGGCCGAGGCGATGGCGATGACCCTGCCGCAGCGCGTCGGTTCGTTGATGCTGACGGCGTTCGTGAAAGCCTCCGTCTACGTGCTGATGGTGCTGGCGCTGGTGGCTGCGGTGGACATGCTGTTCGCCCGTCGCGAGTTCATGAAGAAGATGCGCATGAGCCGTCGCGAACTCAGGGACGAGATCAAGCGTCGCGATGGCGATCCCACCGTCAAGTCGAAACAGAAACAGCAGCAACGCGAGTTGTTGAAGAAAACCCGCGCGCTCGGCCGGGTCCAGGAAGCCGATGTGATCATCACCAACCCGACCCATGTCGCCGTGGCGTTGCGTTATCGCCCGGGAGAAACCCTTGCGCCGGTGGTGCTGGCCAAGGGAGCCGGGTTCCTCAGTGCGACGATCCGCACGCTGGCTGCGCGCCATCGCGTGCCGATCGTGCGAGTGCCCGCGCTGGCGCGTGCGCTGTACAGCGAGTGCGAAATCGACGGCATGGTGCCGGCGGATCGTTATGCCGAACTCGCCCCCGTCTATCGCGAACTATGGGCTTCGCAGCCGGAGCGCCGCGCATGAAGCAGCTGTGGATGTCGCTGTGGACCGGCAAGCGCGATCTGATGCTGATCGCGCTGGTGATCGGCGTGCTGGTCGTATTGTTCGTGCCGATCCCACCGGTGCTGCTGGATTTCCTGCTGGTGGCCAATATCAGCATGGCGCTGCTGATCCTGCTGGTGACGTTCTTCACCGATACGCCGCTGAAGTTCTCCACCTTTCCGACCATCCTGCTGCTGGCCACGCTGTTTCGCCTGGCATTGAACGTATCGGCGACGCGCCTGATTCTCGAAGGCGTGGACGCCGGCCGGGTGATCAATGCGATCGGCGAGTTCGTCGTCGGCGGCAATTACATCGTCGGCGCGGTGGTCTTCCTGATTCTGGTGGTCGTGCAGTATGTGGTCGTGACCAGCGGTGCGCAGCGCGTGGCCGAGGTCGCCGCGCGTTTCACCCTCGACAGCATGCCCGGCAAGCAGATGAGCATCGATGCCGACATGAACATGGGGCTGATCGATGAGCACGAAGCGCGCCGTCGCCGCGCGTTGATCGAGAAGGAAGCCAACTTCTACGGGGCGATGGACGGTGCGACCAAGTTCGTGAAGGGCGACGCCATCGCCGGCATCATCATCATCCTGGTCAACATCGTCGGCGGCCTGGCGATTGGTATCGCCCAGCTTGGTCTGCCTTGGGGCGAGGCCGTACAGCGATTCACGCTGTTGACCATCGGCGACGGCATCGTCACCCAGATCCCGTCGCTGGTGATCGCGGTCGCCACCGGCATCATCATCACCCGTGCCGCCGCCGACGCCCAGCTCGGCACTGAAATTCCGCGCCAGGTATTGGCCAACCCGAAAGCGCTGCTCATCGTCGGGATGGCGCTGTTCCTGGTGATGCTGCTGCCAGGGTTTCCCAAGCTTCCGGTGATCATCGTGCTGTGCGTGCTCGGCGGTCTGGTGTACATGAGCCTCCGCGCCGCACGCGAGCTGACCGAAGAGGGCGAAACCGCGGAAGAGAAACGCACCGGTGATGCCAAGCCGAGCGACGAGATCCAGCAGTGGATGCGGATCGAGCCGCTGGAAGTGCGCTACGGCGCCGAACTGGCATCGATGTTCGCCGGTGCCGACAGCGACATCCAGGAACGCATCGCCACGCTGCGCAAGCAGATCGTGCAGGACCTCGGTTTCCTGACGCCCAAGATCCATATCGCACCACGCGGCGACCTTGTCGCCAACGGCTACGAGATCCATTTCCACGGCAATCGCGTTGGCGTCGGCGAATTGATGCTCGACCATGTACTCGCGATCAATCCCGGCGGCACGCGGCCCAAGCTCGAAGGCCCGGAAACCCGCGACCCGGCCTACGGTCTGCCGGCGCAGTGGATCGGCAAACAGACGCGGCAGTTCGCGCGCAGCGCCGGCTACACCATCGTCGACCCCGATACCGTGCTGATGACCCATCTCAGCGAACTGGTGAAACGGCAGTCGGCGGATCTGCTGACCCGGGCCAACGTCGAACGCATGCTGCAGCGCGTGCGCGAGCAGCATGGTTCGTTGATCGATGAGCTGGTGCCCGGAATCATGAGCTATTCGGACATCCAGAAAGTGTTGCAGCAACTCCTGCGCGAACAGGTCAGCATCCGCAATGTCGAAGCGATTCTGGAAACCCTGGTCGATTCCGGCAAGACCATCAAGGGCGCGGAAGACCTGGCCGAACGCGTGCGCGAGCGTCTTGGCGCATCGATCTGCCAGGGGTTGCGCGACCCGCAGGGTGAGCTGCATGTGCTGACGCTCGCGCCGGAGTTCGAGCGCACGCTGCTGGCGAACCTGCGCACCGGCGAACAGCGCAGTTCGCTGTTCTCGGAGATCGGCCAGCTCGACATGTTCATGAAGAACCTGACCCGTCAGGTCGAATCGATGATGGGACGCAATCTGGCGCCCGTGGTGCTGTGTCCGTCGCCGGTTCGGCGCTCGCTGCGCGCGCTGCTGCAGCGTTCGATGCCCTACGTCACGGTGATCGGGCTCAACGAGATTCCGCCGAATCTCGCGGTCCGTTCGTTCGCCTCCATCCAAGCCGCCGCTGCCTGAGGACATTCCATGGCCGATACCCTGCAAGCCATCGCCCGCAGTCTGGGCGCCGACGTGAAGACGCTGTCGACGATCAGCAACAACGTCGCCAACATGCATACGCCCGGCTATCGCGGCGTGCGTGCGATTCCGGAATTCAGCGATACGGTCGGCCGCGAAGTGGTCATGGGCAGCGCGCTGGATCAGCGCGATGGCGTGCTTGCGCAGACCTCCAACGATCTCGATGTCGCGCTGCGCGGCCCCGGGTTTTTCGTGGTCGAGCGCGACGGCAGGATGCTGCTGGCGCGCGCGGGCGCGTTCCGCACCGATGCGGAGGGGCGTCTGGTCACGGCCGGCGGCGATGTCGCGATCGGCTACAGCGGCGCGATCCAGATGCCGGCCGGCAAGGTCCGCTTCGAGCGCGACGGCCAGATCTTCGTCGGCGATCAGGGCGTCGGGCAACTGCAGATCGTCGCGGTCGCCGATCCGTCGCGCCTGCTGTCCGCAGGCAACGGCGCTTACGCCTATGACGGCGGTCTTGCCGAGTGGAAGGGCAGCGTGGTCCAGGGCGCACTGGAACGCGCGAACGTCGATGCCGCCGAGGAAACCGTGCGGCTGATGGAAACCACGCGTCATGCCGAGTCGGTGCAGCGCGCGATCTCGATCTACGACAAGGCGATGGATACCGGCATCAACCAGATCGGCGGCAATTGATCCACTGCGTGCGCATGCAGCGCCGCATTCCTGTTTCCAGGATTCCTCTTTCCATCATCCCGCTTTTCACCATCCGATCTCATCACAGGGCATCTTCATGATCGACGCACTTTATATCTCCGCCAGCGGTCTGCGCAGCGAGCAGAAGCAGATCGACGTGATCTCCAACAATGTCGCCAACATGCACACGCCGGGCTTCAAGCGCGGTCGCGTCAATTTCGTCGACGTGGCGACCGCTGGCGTTGCCGCCAACCTGGGCGTGCCGATGGAATCGAACGGCAACGGCACCCGTATCCATTCGACATCGACCATCTTCACCGGCGGCGATCTGCGCGCCACCCAGAATCCGCTGGATCTCGCCATCGAAGGCGCGGGGTTCTTCGAACTGGAAGCCGAGGACGGCGGCATGGTCTACAGCCGCGACGGCCAGTTCCGGATCGATGCCGAAGGCTATCTGGTGACCGTGCAGGGTCTGCGCCTGTCGCAGCCGATCCAGATTCCGACCGATGCCAGCCTTGTGCGCATCGCGCAGAACGGCGAAGTGACCGCGCTATTGGCCGGCGACACCCAACGCAGCGTGCTCGGCAACATCGAGCTGACCATGTTCGCGGCCGAGGACATGCTGGAGTCGGTCGGCGACAACCGTTACGTCGCCAGCGATGCCGCAGGCGCACCTGTGTATGGCCGCCCGGGCGAAACCGGATTCGGCAAAGTGCAGCAGGGGTTCGTCGAACTGGCGAATGTCGAGATGGTGGAAGAAATGACCGCGCTGGTACTGGCGCAGCGGGCGTACCAGCTCAACGCGCGCGTGCTGCAGGCGTCGGACCAGATCCTCGAAACCATCAACAATCTCCGCCGCTGACCGATGCTGCGGATGCTCACCATCGTCGCTGCGATCGCGTCCGCGCAAGGCGCGACGCTGACGCTGCCCGCCACCGATATCAAGCGCGATGTCGAAGCGGCAGTGACGCAGCGCCTGCGCGAAGCGAACAGCACCGCGCGGGTGC
>JBAQRU010000294.1:0-4639 GCA_049296025.1 Lysobacteraceae bacterium
GGCGCCTGCAGGAATGCACGCGCATGACGCGCACGATCGACCGCCGCGCCGGCAAGAGCAGGACGACGCAGGATCGCCGGCAAGGCGACCGCATTGCCGGCGAACGCGCCGGCATACAGATCGAGCACGAAGCGCGCGGCAGGCGCGTAGGCAGCCGTGGTGCGGAAGCGTTGTCCGCGCTTGTCGATCAGATCGGTGCGCGCGGCGGCGAATTCGAGCGCCGCGCCGAGCATCGCCGCATCGAGGCCGAACTCGACCGCCAGTTCATCGACGCTGCGCGGACGCGCGAGCGCGGCAAGCACGCCGAGATCATGCAGCGTCGACAGCGCATGACCCAATTGCAGACCTTCGGCGAGATCCAGCGCCGACCAGCGCGGCACAACATCGACCCCGGCATCGGTTGGCGCAGCGTTGACCGCTTTCGCGCGCTTTCGCGTCCCTGCTTCAATGCTCAATGCCGGCGCTCCCGGACATCCATCGTGCCTGCGTCCGCATCGCGCGGCGGCACCAGAATGCCGGCGCTCACCAGATCGCGGAAAAATGTCATCTCCACCGCCGCGCCGCCGGCATTGGCGCGGATCATCTCGGCGACGTGATCGCAACGCTGCGGCTGCGCGAATACGCCGAGGATCGCCTCGACGCCTTCGTCGATCCGGAAGGCCTTCGGCTGGCGCTCGTCCAGCTGCAGCAGATAGATCACGCGATCGTCGTCGCTGTCGTCGAGCAGGCTGTCGTCGGGCAGATCGTCAACCGACGCACTGTCGCGGATCCGCGCCAGCCAGCGGTCGCAGTCGTGCAGGTCCGGCAAAATCCGCACGCGGTCGCTCAGCACGTAGGCGCGCGGCGCTTCGAAGGCTTCGCGCGCGGCGGGGCCGGTGCCGTTCAACGGACGCGCATCGTGCAATTCCAGGCCGAAGCGGAACAACGAAGCGAGGTGATGTCGCGGCCCGAAATGATCGGCGACGAACGCGACGAGCAGCGCTGCATCCGGGGCCTGCACGCGTTCGCCACTATCGCCATTCCCGCCGCGCGCGACGAATGCCGAGAATGCAGCGACGAACGCGCTGAGCTTGCCCTCGAAGCGCCGCAGCGCGTAACCGATGACGATCGGGCCGACCCGACGCAGCAGCTCGACGGTCTGCACGGCGAACACGTGCGCCTCGCGCGGCAGTTCCGCCGGATAGTGGAAATAAGTCTGGAAAATATCCGGTGTGCCGACCACCAGGTCGCGATCGCGGTCGCCGAGCAGATAGCTGTTGTAGGGACTGGAATAGCCGTCGTAGCGGACCTCGGCGCCGTGTTCGGTGTACATCGGCGTACCGGGCTCGGGCTGCAGTATGTGCAGCTGGGTCAGGCAGTTCGAACTGAAGCAGCGACCGATCATGTCCAGCGTGTCGTCCTGGTCCTGGCGGTTTTCCTGCGGATACCCGGTAATGAAGGAGGCTGTGGTTTCGATCCCGACCGCTTCGCACACCGCGAGCATCGGCTCGACCAGATCGACATCGAGCCGCTTCATGGTGATCTGCTGCATCCGCTTGGAGCCGGTCTCGATGCCGAAATACAGACCGACGCAACCGGCCCCGGCCATTTTCTCGACCATCATCGGATTGACGCAGTCCACGCGCGCCGACACCCGCCAGCGGAAGCCGCGGCCCTGCACCGCTTCGCAGAACTCCAGCACCTTGCGCTTGTTGACCGTGAACATGTCGTGGTCGAGTTTGAATTCCGAATAGCCGTACAGCTCGCGCAGCCGCTCCAGTTCCAGCACCAGACGCTCGGCCGATTTGAGCCGGAAACTGCGCTGGAAAAAACCGGCCGTGGAGCAGAACGTGCACATGAACGGACAGCCGCGCCCGGCCTCGATCCGCAGCAGGTCGAGGCCGAGTTCGGCGATCGGATAATGGTCGTAGCGCAGCAGCGGCAGACTGTCGAGATCTTCGACCTTCGGCTTGCCGGGCGTCATCTGGAACCGGCCCCGGGTATCGCGCCAGCTGAGGCCCGGTACCGAGATGAAGTGACGATCCGGCAGCGCGCGCAACACGCCAGTGAAGATTTCGTCGGCCTCGTGGCGCACGATCAGATCGAACTGCGGGAAACGCTCGAGAATCGGCTGATCGAGCATGGTCGCGTGCGGACCGCCGAGCAGGATTGGCAGGTCGGGTTCTTCGCGGCGCAGCAATGCGGCCACGTTGATCGCGAACAGGAAACTGCAGCCCAGCGTGGTGAAGCCCACCGCTTCCGGCCGTTGCGCGAGGATTGTTTTCGCCGCGCGCGCGTACAGCGTCTCGTCGTAGCGCAGCTCGCCGCTGCGCAGCAGACGCTTGGGGTCGTAGATGCGCACCGCGTGGCCGTCGGTTTCCGCCGCCGCCGCCAGCGCGAGCAGGCCAAGATGCGGATGCACATCAAGCATGGCCAGATCGCCTTCCTCGGGCATCACCAGATTATCGACCAGGGTCAGGCGCACTCAGCGCGCCTCCATCGGGCCCGGAAGTTCGACGATGCCGAGCGTCGCGAACGTCTGCAGCGCGTCGCGCACCGCGCCGGTCATGCCGGGTCCGCCGCCGAGCCGCCGCGCCAACACCGCAATGGAGCGGCGGCCATCGAGCAAGGACAGCAGGTAGTAGCCGAATGCGTCGAGCACGACCACCGCCGCATCATCGCCATCGGGTGCGCGCCAGAAGCATCGATACTGCGGCTGCAACGGCACCTGGTCCAGATCCGGAACGCTGGCGAACAGCGCATCGGCGAGCGCGCGCGGATCGGACTGCAGTTCCTGCAGCAGGATGTCGCCGCGCACGCGGGGCGCGCTGGCGACATCGACCGGCTCGAGATTGCTCGGCTCAAGATCGCGCGCGCCGGATTCGTACCACACGCCCAGACGTGCGACCGCGTCCTCGTAGCGGATCGCATCCCAGAGCAGCGCGTGGGTGTGGTCGCCGAGGTCCAGCCAACCGCCGAGGAATTCGATCAGATCACGGGCGCGCGCCGGCATCGCACCGGCGTAGCGCAGACCCTGTTGCGAACGGAACGCGGCGTAGGCGGCGAAGATGTCGATTTCGATCGCAGCGACGCTCATCAGCCGGAACGTCAGCGGCATCATCGGCCGCAGCGGATTGTGGCGCACCTTGACGCTCAGGCCGGCGAATTTTCCGAGCGCGGCAAGATCCAGCGTGTCCGGTTCGATCCCCAGTTCGCGCAGCGTCTCCGGCTGCTGCCGCCATTGTTCGAGCAGGCGCGGATGCTCCACGCCGGACGCAAGCACCGCATGCACACGGGCCAGGTCGCTCATGCCGCGTCCAGCAGCTCACGCAAGCGCTGCATGTGCTGATGCAGGATCGGCTGCGGGAACGCCGCCGACCAGTTGTATTCGACGGTCAGCGCCTGCGGCCTGACTTCGCGCAGCACGTGTTGCAGCATCTCGAACACCAGCGGCGGCGCCGGCGCGGCGTGATCGTCCCAGGCGATGCCCGACTGTACGCTGAGCCCGGAGACATGGATTTCGACCACGCGATGCAGCGGAATCCTGCGCAATTCGCGCAGCGGATCGGCGCCGGTGTTGATGCAGGTGATCAGGAAATGGCTGAGGTCGAGCAGCAGCCCGGCATCGCAGCGATCGATGACAGCGGAGATGAATTCGGACATCGGCATGGTGCTGCCGGGAATCTGGAAATACTGCGGCGAGTTCTCCAGCAGCAGCGGCGTTGCGCCGAGATGCGTGCGCGCGGCGGCGAGGTTGGCGACGACCCGATCGACCGAGGCTTCGCTCAGCTGCGGGCAGACGGTGTAGGTGAGCTGGGTCGGGTCGGCAGGCTCACGATGGTGCTCGTCGCTATGGTCGTCTTCGATCGACTCGGCGGACACGAACGCCAGATGTTCGCCGATCCACGGCGTACGCATGCGCTCGGCGATCCCGGCGATGGCTTCCAGCGTGATCCGGGGCGGCGGCACGGTGCCTGCGACCGACACGCTGGCGCAGTGCAGGATCATCGGAATGCGTTCCTGCAGCGCCGCGACCTCGGGCGTGTGCCGCAACTGCTCGAACGGAACTTCGATGTAATCCAGATGTTCGGGATGACTGCCGAGATAGGCGAGCGCGCTCGGGCCATAGGCCAGACCCAACTGCGTTCTTCCGGAATCCGCCTCGAAGAATCTCACGCTGCGCGCCCCTGGTCGGTAACGACGATTCGGCTGATGATGACTGTTGCGAAGGCATGCCGCGAACACATGTCGCGAACACGAACGGCCCGCGATGCGCGAACGCCGTCGCGAACGCCATCGCATCGCGCAAAGCGGATCGGTTCCGGCTGTACGAGCCGGAACCGACGAGGCATCAGTCGTAAAGCCAGCCGCTGCCGAGCTTGCCGCCAGCCAGATCGACTTTGCTGAGGGTCACATTGAGCGTGCCCTTCTCGATGCAGCGCTGGATCGCGGCGATTTTCTTCTTGTCCAGCGGCATCGACAGATGCAGCTTGGGAATCGCGCCTGCCAGCGTGATGCTGGCGGGGCCCGCCTTCGCGGCTTTCTTGGTTGCTTTCTTGGCTGCCTTTTTGGCGGCTGGTTTCTTGGTTGTTGCCATTTCCCTGCTCCTCCGTCCTGCGAGTGATGGACGCCTTGCGACGTCCGACGAAACATTCCGAAG
>JBAQRU010000295.1:0-6893 GCA_049296025.1 Lysobacteraceae bacterium
GTGGTGGCTGTGTAGGCGCGGATCGCGACCGGCGTCATCCGGGCCGGCAGGGTTCGATCCGGCGTCATTTGAGAAGGAGACATCGTTGCGGAGGACACCGCGTCGCTCGGAATCGGAACAGCCCCGGATTATAGCGATCCCCCCGGAATCCCGGCGCTATGCTGTTCAGGCAGCCCGCCCCCCGGATGGCCTGGGGGCCAGTGGGGTCCGCTTCCGCATCCACTGGTGCGATTGACGTCAGGGGCGATACGGCGCCCGGCATTAGAATGCGGGCAAAGCCAACCATCGGGCATTCGCCATGAAGACATCCGCGATATTCATTCTGCTGGGCATGGCCCTGCTGGCGGCCGTGTCGCCCGCGCATGCCCAGCGCGTCTCCGCCGCCGCGCAGCAGCAGGCGCAGCGCGACGGCGAAGTGCGCGTGTTCGTGATGCTGCGCGACCGGACCATCGCAGCGCGCGGCCAAGCCGCGAATGGCGTCGCGCGGAAAACCGGTGCCGTACCGAAGCTGCATCCGCGCGTGCGCGCCGATGTCGACGGCGTGCTGTCGGCGCTGCCGGTGCGGGCGCGCGGAAAAGTGGTGCGCCGTTTCGAGCGCGTACCGGCGTTCGTGCTGCAGGCGGACACCGCGACGCTGGCGGCGTTGAACCGCAACCCGCGGGTGATGCGGGTCGATCTGGATGTCGGCGGCTCCGGCCATGCGGTCGCGCCGGATGAATCGTCGGTGCTGAACCAGGTGCATCAACTCGCGGCGCTGGGCGTCGGCGGCGCGGGGATGAAAGTCGGCATCGTCGATACCGGCATCGATACCGATCACATCGACCTGCGCGCGCGGATCGTCGGCCAGCAGTGCTTCTGCACCGTCGGCGCAGGCTGTTGCCCGAACGGCAGCAGCAGCCAGTCCGGCGCGGGCGCCGCAGAGGACGATCAGGGCCACGGCACCAATGTCGCCGGCATCATCGGCGGCGACGGCACGGTCGCGCCGCGCGGCGCGCTGCCCGCCGCGAGTCTGGTCGCGGTGAAAGTGATCGACCGCAACAACCGTTTCAATTCGACATCCGATGTGGTCGCCGCATTGGACTGGTTGGCGAACCAGCATCCCGATATCGACGCGGTCAATCTCAGCCTGGGCACTGATGCGCTGTTCGCAGGCGACTGCGACAACTCGGCCGCATGGACGCAAGCACTCGCGGTCGCGGTGGTGAATCTCAATGCGCTCGGCGCAGTGGTCACGGCGTCCTCGGGCAATCAGGGCAACCTCACCGGCATGAGCGCGCCGGCCTGCATCCGCAACGTGGTGTCGAGCGCCGCCACGTGGGACTTCTCCGGCGGCGCCACCACTTTTCTCGGTTGCACCGAAAGCGCCACCGCGCCCAGACAGCCCACGTGCTTCTCGAATCGCAGCATCACCACCGACCTGTTCGGCGCCGGCGCCTTCGTGCGCGCCCCCGGCTTCAACGGCGGCACCTCCAACTTCGGCGGCACCTCGCAGGCAGCGCCGATGGCCGCCGCATGCGCGGTTGCATTGAAACAGGGCGCACCCGCCAGCACGGTGACGCAGCGCATGACCGCAATGACGCTCTCGCCCACGCGCATCCAGGACACCGCCACCGGCCGCAGCTATCCGTTTCTGGATTGCCGCGATGCCATGAAGCTGCTCAATCCCGCGATGTTCAATCCGATACCGGTCGAAGGCGCAAAGCCCCGCATTCGTCCGCGCACCTGATACGACATGGAACCAACACGCATGCACCACCTTCCGTACCGCACACGCTTCGTCCGCATCGCGCTGCTGCTTGCGCTAGCCGCGCCCGCAGCGCTCCCGGCGTATGCCGTGGAGACTTCGTTCGATTACGAGGACTGGCAGCTCGTCTGCGACAACACCCGCACCTGTCGCGTGGCCGGCTATCAGAGCGACGATGCCGATCTGCCGGTGAGCGTGCTGTTCACGCGCAATGCCGGCGCGGGAACGGCGGTCGCGGGCCGCGTGGTGCTGGGCGATGGCTGGGAGGACAGCGTGCTCGACGCACTGCCGGCGCAGTTCCGCGTCGCGCTGTGGATCGACGGCAAGCATCACGGCGAACGCACGGTGGCCAAGGACGCGCTGGAAGCCGACCTCACCGCCGCGCAGACCGCAGCGCTGTTGAAAGCATTGGCGCGCGACACGCGCATCGAATTCCGCGCGGGCAAGATCGTGTGGGCGCTCTCCGATCGCGGCGCCGCCGCCGTGCTGCTGAAGATGGATGAATTCCAGGGCCGCATCGGCACCGTCGGCGCCGCGCTTCGCAAAGGCAAACAGACCGAAGCGAAGGTCTTGCCGCCGCTGCCCGCGCCGGTCGTCAAAGCCGCCGCGCTGGCGCCCGCCACACCCGCCGATGCGCGATTCATCGCGGACCACGGCGACGCCGTGCGCAAGGCATTGCGCAGCGCCACCGATGAGGATGCATGCGAGGACCTGCACAGGACCGGCGACGAGGAACAGGTGCTGGATGTCGTCCGCTTGACGAAGACGAAGCTGCTGGTCTCCACCCGCTGCTGGCTGGCCGCCTACAACGCCGGCAGCGGCTACTGGATCGTCAACGACACCCCGCCTTATCGCCCCGAACTCGTCACCAGCGACGCCAGCGACTTCGACGACGGCACCCTGATCTCCACCCAGAAAGCGCGTGGCCTCGGCGACTGCTGGGGCAGCGATCAATGGACCTGGAACGGCACCGGCTTCGTGCAGACCGCCGCATCCTCCACCGGCCTGTGCAAAGGCTTCGCGGGCGGCGCGTGGCAATTGCCGACGTTGGTCACCGAGATCCGGTAATCGGTTCGCCACGACGTCCGGCTTTTCGTAGCTCGGGTAAGGCCGCAGGCCGCACCCGGGGAGCTTTCGTCGTTCATCCCGGGTGCGCTTCGCTTACCCGGGCTACTTGCTAGGCGTCCGCCCCCGCTTCGGGCAGACTCCCGACACCAGAAAAAGGAACGCCGTATGGCCGTGTCTGCCGAGCAACTCCCCGATGTCCTGCGTGGCCTGCCGAAGGCGGAGTTGCATATCCATATCGAGGGTTCGTTGGAGCCGGAGCTGATCTTCGCCATGGCCGAACGCAACAACGTCGCCCTGGCCTATCCGGATGTCGAGTCGCTGCGCGCGGCGTATGCGTTCACCGATCTGCAGAGCTTTCTCGATATCTATTACGCCGGCGCCAGTGTGCTGCTGACCGAGGCCGATTTCTTCGACATGGCCTGGGCCTATTTCCTGCGCGCCAAAGCGGACAACGTCCTGCATGCCGAGCTGTTCTTCGACCCGCAGACGCACACTGCGCGCGGGGTGTCGATGGGCACGGTGATCAATGGGCTGCGCCGGGCCTGCGATCGGGCGCAGTCGGAATTGGGCGTGCGTGCGGAACTGATCCTGTGCTTCCTGCGTCATCTGTCCGAAGACGACGCCCTGGCGACCTACGAGGAGGCGCGCCCATACCGGGGCAAGTTCATCGGCGTGGGTCTGGATTCCAGCGAACTGGGTCATCCGCCGGAGAAGTTCGCGCGGGTATTCGCGCAGGCGCGCAAGGATGGCCTGCGGTTGGTCGCGCATGCCGGCGAAGAAGGACCGCCGGCCTACATCTGGAGTGCGCTGGACGTGTTGAAGGCCGAGCGCATCGATCACGGGGTGCAGGCCTTGAAGGATCCCGCGCTGGTCAAGCGGCTGGCCGAACAGCGCGTGCCGCTGACCGTCTGTCCGTTCTCCAACATCAAGCTGTGCGTGTTCAAGACGCTGGCCGAGCATAATTTGCGGCAGTTGCTCGATGCAGGACTGATGGCGACGGTGAATTCGGACGATCCGGCCTATTTCGGCGGCTACTTGAACCAGAACTTCGTCGACACGTTCGACGCATTGGGGCTCGATGCCGGCCACGCGGCGACGCTGGCGCGCAACAGCTTCATCGCAAGCTTCGCCAGCGCGGCGCAGAAGCGTGACGATCTGGATCGACTCGACGCCTATCTCGATCACGCTGGCGTGCGCTGATCCAATGGGCAAGCGGACCCCATGCGAGACCGACATCACCGCGAAACAGGATCAAGCCGTTGAGTAGGGGAATCGTCCTGTAGGGTGGTGGTGAGCGCAGCGAACCCCACCATCGCATCGACAAAATTCGACGCATTTTCCAAGCCTGCGGATGACCGATGTCGTCAGGCGTTCGCCATGTCTCTGATGTCGCGATGGTGGCGTCGCGCTGCGCTTGCTCCACCCTGCTCGCTACGAAATTCCGTTCGGTTTTAATGTCGACCCACCGAATTCTAGATAGGGTGCCGCCTCGGCGCACCGCTGACGCACGACACGGCGCGGTTGAACGTCCATCGGCGCGATGATCGGCATGACGCATATGGATCGGAGTCACGACGTTTCGTAGATCCGTAGGGCGGGTCTTGACCCGCCGATTGGCTAACAATCGCTTCGCATGCAGCAACATCGCAAAGTTCGTCCGTCTTGCGGATAAGAAGCGGCCTTTTACTTCAATAGGCGGGTCAAGACCCGCCCTACGAGAGATTTCAATACGCCTTACGCGTTGGCTGGGTGAATTGAAGGCGTAGCGGTCTAATTCCTAGCGCGCCATCGCTTTGGACAGGCGTGCGTCGTTACGGCCTTTGGGGGTATCGCACGATGATGGCTGATTCGGCGTTTTTTGCTTTGCTTGCAACACGGTTTGATAGGAGAGAGCTATCGAGCAATCAAAATATAAACAGAATACGTAATAGCTGTGAGTGTTTACAGGCTTCACGTGCCTTGCGCGCTGCTTGCGCTTTTGAAAAAAAGTGTTAGAACTATCACGCGAAAAGTGTGACGATTCGCACTATTTTTCGCCTAGGTATGGGTCGCGTAATAACGAATGCCACCTAGTGCAGCGATTCGGTGCAACGCCGGTTCCGCCGCAACACGGCCGTTGTTAATGGCCGTGATGATGTTTTCAAACAATCATTGAAAAACAATCACAGGGAAATTCAAGGAATGAACGTGAAAAAAAATGTCTCGCTTTTATCCGCAGCTATCGGCGTTTCCATCCTCGCCTCGACCGCATGCTGCTCGGCGTATGCGGCCGATTTCAGAACCACGAAAACGCCGGTGAAAGGCCAATACATTGTCGTGCTGAAGCAGTCTGCGGCGCGCCTTTCTGGAGAATCCGGACGCGCAGCGCGCGTTTCGGTAGCCGCCAAAGATATCGCCTCAACGCATCGTGCCACTCTCATGCGCAGTTTCGATCATGCACTGCGCGGATTCGTTGTAAAAGCCGATGATGCGGCGCTGACGACGCTGCTTGCCGATCCGCGTGTCGCGTACGTGGAGGAAGACGGCTATGTCTCCATCAATTCGAGTCAATCCGGTGCAACATGGGGCTTGGACCGTGTCGACCAGCGTGCATTGCCGTTGAACGGCATTTACAACTACAACATGACCGCCACGGGCGTGCACGCATACATCATCGATACCGGAGTGCTGCTGGCCCACAGCCAATTCAGCGGACGTATCGGCAACGGTTTTGACGCGATTACTGCCGGCGGCAGTGCGAACGACTGCAATGGCCATGGTACTCACGTCGCCGGCACTGTCGGTGGCACGACCTGGGGCGTTGCGAAAGCCGTGACCATACATCCGGTGCGCGTCTTCGATTGCACGGGTACCGCGGGTACGAGCTCCAGCATAGTGGCGGGGATGGATTGGGTCGTCGCGAACCGCGTGTTGCCAGCGGTGGCGAATATGAGCTTGGGCGGTGCCGCAAGCAGTGCGATCGATACAGCTGTGGAAAATCTGACTGGCGCGGGGGTCACGGTCGTCGTGGCCGCAGGCAACATCAACACCAATGCTTGCAACTACTCGCCAGCGCGCGCGCCAGCGGCGATCACGGTCGGCTCCACCACCAGCACCGATGCGCGTTCCTCGTTCTCGAACTACGGAACGTGTCTGGATATATTTGCGCCGGGCTCGTCAATCACTTCTTCGTGGAGCACCAGCCCCACCGCGACGAATACCATCAGCGGGACCTCGATGGCATCGCCGCATGTCGCGGGCGCGGCGGCGCTCTATTTAGCCGTCAATCCATCGGCCACACCTGCGCAGGTCACCAACGCTATCATCAATAATTCGACACAGAATCGGGTTACCAACCCAGGAGCAGGATCGCCGAATCGGCTGTTGTACTCCTTGGCCGGCCCTACCGCGGCGCATACCGGCCCTTGGTACAACCCCGCCGAAAGCGGATGGGGGTTGACATGGTTTGAATATCCCAACAATGGTTTTTTCGGATTGATGTTCGTCTATGGCAGCACCGGCCGTGCGGATTGGTACGAATTCGCAGGCAGCTGGACAGCCACGGACGTGCATAGCGGCGATATGCGCCAAAATAATGGCCCAGCGTTCGGGCAGACATTCGATCCAGCGCTGGTCACTAAAACAGTAGTAGGAAATTACACCTTGACGTTCAGCTCTGCGACCACCGCAACGTTGACCGTCACGATTAATGGCATCACCCGAAGTGGCATTCCTTTATCGAAGCTATAGTGGGATAGCCCGTGGGCTGGGTCATCGACCCAGCCTACAAAAATCAGAGGGCTCTGTCTGCCAACGATGAAGCACAAGCGATGCCCCAAACCAGCACCCCATGAACACGCTGATGCCGCATGGTGGGGTTCGCTGCGCTCACCGCCACCCTACTTTGGCGGTGGGTTGCAGAGACGCTCTCCGCTTCAACGCTTCCCCAACTGCTCCGGCACAAACCGCTCCCGCACCGCCTTCGCCAACAGATCCGGCGGCAGCATCCCCTGATCCAGCAGGAAGTTGTTGAAGGCGAGGCGGTCGAATTTTTCGCCGAGGGCGAGTTCGGTTTCGGCGCGCAGTTCGAGGATGCGGGTGT
>JBAQRU010000296.1:0-4471 GCA_049296025.1 Lysobacteraceae bacterium
GTACAGGAACGCCGCGAAGGTGCCGGCCGCCACCGGTAGCCCGATGCTGGCGCCGCCGACCTTGCCGCTGGCGAGCACGATCACGCCCGCGAAGCCCGCGATCAGCGCCACCGCCCGGCGCGCACCGATCTTTTCGCCGTAGAACAGGAACGCCACCAGCGCCGCGAACAGCACCGCCATCGAATTGGTGATCGCGCCGACGCCTGCGGGCGCGCGCTGCGCCGCCCACGCGAACAGCGTGAACGGAATCGCTGAATTGATCGCGCCGATCAGCGCCAATCGCGGCCACCGTTGACGGTCGAACGCCCGACGTTCGCGCCACAGGAACGGCAGCAGGATGGCCGCGCCCAGCCCCAGCCGGATCGCGACCAGGGGCGTCGATCCGAATTCCGGTGCGGCCACACGCATGAACATGAAGGAGGCGCCCCAGATCGCGCCGAGCAGACCGAGTTCGAGCGGCGTGACCCAAGCCGGGGCGGCGCGCACTTCGAGCGCAGGGGAGGTGGTGGCTGCAGTCATGAAGGTTCCGTAAGAAGCTGCGGTGGTACGGCGTATCGGCCAATGGTTCAGCCGATGATCTGGCGATGGCCCGGCGAAGATATTCGCAAGCATTATCGAGGGCGTGAATTTAGAGACAAGCGCATAATCCGGCGCTTAGACACGAATCAGATTTGAGGCTTGCCATGAGCTTGCGACCGGATTGGCTGCCGGCCCTGTCGGCATTCGAAGCCGCTGCCCGCCACCAGAACTTCGCCCACGCCGCCGAGGAGCTGCACCTGACCGCCAGCGCGGTCAGCCACCACGTGCGCAAGCTCGAAACCCGGCTTGGCGTCGCCCTGTTCCAGCGCCATGCCCGAGGCGTGACCCTCACCGCCGAAGGCCGCCGACTGGCCGATGCCGCCGGCAGCGCCTTGACTGATCTGGAAGGCGTGCTGCGTGGTCTACGCGGCGCACGCGACGACCACGATCGCGTGCGCATCTCCACCCTGCATTCGCTGACCCAGTCCTGGCTGCTGCCGCGACTGCCGGCGTTCACGGCGCTGCATCCCCGGATCAGCATCGCCATCGATACCGAGATCGCGCTTACCCGCTTCGACGATGGCGGCCCCGATCTCGGTATCCGTCACGGCCCCGGGCATTGGGCGGGCCTCACTTCGCACCATGTGATGGACGACGCGCTGTTCCCGGTCGCGAATCCGGACATCGCGAACCGCGTTTCGACCCCGGTCGACATCGCGGCGCTGCCGCTGGTGGCCGATCTGGCCCGACAGGGCTGGCACGACTGGTTCCGCGCCGCCGACGTGCACGGCGTGCAGCTCGACGTGCGCCACACCTTCAGCGACAGCACCGATGCACTGGAAGCCGCGGCGCGCGGCCTCGGCGCGACCCTGGCGCGGGAAAAGATCGCAACGCCGTGGCTCGACGATGGCCGCCTGCAGCGACTTCCCGGGCCGATCCTGCCCGCGCGCTGGAGTTACCACATCGTCTATCCCTCGCATCGACGCCTGCGTCCGGCCGCGCAGGCGTTCGTCGACTGGCTGCTGGCGGCGAGCGCGGAAGAACGCGCACGGCGATAATGCGCGACCTTCCGGACAGCCCGCCGATGACCTCATCCACCGCCACCCGCACCGCCTGGCTGCAGATCCATGCCTGCGTGGTGCTGTGGGGCTTCACCGCGATCATCGGCAAACTGATCAGCCTGCCGGCACTGCCGCTGGTGTGGTGGCGGATGCTGCTGGTCGTCGCGCTGCTGATGCTGCTGCCACGGGTCTGGCGCGGGCTGCGCGCGATGTCCGCACGACTGCGCTGGAGCTACGCGGGTGTCGGTGTGCTGGTGGCGCTGCATTGGCTGACCTTCTACGCCTCGATCAAACTCTCCAACGCCTCGGTCGGCGCCACCTGCATGGCGCTGGCCACGGTGTTCACCGCGCTGATCGAACCCGTACTGACCGGCAAACGGCTGTCGAAGCACGAAGTCGGGCTGGGCATCGCGGTACTGCCGGGCGTGGCCCTGGTCGCGGGCGGCGTGCCCGGCGACATGCTGATCGGCGTCGTGGTCGGCACGATCTCGGCCCTGTTCGTCGCCTGTTTCAGCTCGCTCAACAAACGGCTGGTCGAACACAGCGACGCCCTGTCGGTCACGGCGCTGGAAATGGCCGCCGGCGTGGCGGCGATGACCGTGATCGCACCGCTCACCGGGCTGCTGTCGCCCGCGTTCGGCGGCGACCCGTTCGTATTGCCCGACCTGCGCGATGGCGTTTACCTGCTGGCGTTGGCGGTGGCCTGCACGCTGGTGCCGTTCGCGCTGTCGCTGATGGCGCTGCGCCACCTCACCGCGTTCGGATCGCAGCTGGCGATCAATCTGGAGCCGATCTACGCGATCGCGCTGGCGATCCTGCTGCTGGGCGAACAGCGCGAGCTCACCCCGCAGTTCTACCTCGGCGTGGCGATCATCCTCGGCGTGGTGCTGGTCTATCCGCTGCTGGTGCGGCCACGGAAGATCGAACACCCGGAGATTCTGGCTACAGGCGAATCCAGGGTCATCGGCGAATAACGACGGGGGCGTTGCCGCTGTGGCAGTCTAGGCACCCCGCTCACGCCGGCCGACAGCAGCCCCGCATGTATCTTGAGTACTACGGCCTCGAACAGGCGCCGTTCTCGATCACGCCCGACCCGCATTACGTGTTCCTCAGCGAACACCACCGCGACGCGCTGGCGCATCTGCTCTACGGCATCCGTCAGGGCGGCGGCGGCGGTTTCGTGCAGCTCACCGGCGAAGTCGGCACCGGCAAGACCACGCTCAGCCGGCTGCTGCTGAACCAGCTGCCGGAGAACACCCACGCCGCGCTGGTGCTGAATCCGCGGCTGGAACCGGCGGAACTGCTGCAGACCATCTGCGAGGAACTGCGGCTGCCCGTCGGCGGCAAGGCCAGTGCGCCGGCCATCGCACCGGGTACTGCAACCGGCAAACGCAAAGCCCGGGCCGCAGCGCCGAAACCGCCCGGCGGCAAGGCGATGTTCGATGCGCTCAGCGCGTACCTGCTGGAGGCCTACGCGAAAGGCGACAAGGTCGTGCTGATCATCGACGAAGCGCAGAACCTGTCGACCGAGGCGCTGGAACAGGTCCGGCTGCTGACCAATCTCGAAACCGAAACCCAGAAGCTGCTGCAGATCATTCTGATCGGCCAGCCCGAACTGCGCGAAACCCTCGCCCGCCCGGAACTGCGCCAACTCGCGCAGCGCATCACCGCGCGCTATCACCTGCGTCCGCTCGACGAAGCCGGCACTGCGGCCTATCTGCGCCACCGGCTGAACACCGCCGGCGCGGACCGCTTTCCGTTTTCGGCCGATGCCGTGCGCCGCGTGTACCAGCGCAGCGGCGGCGTGCCACGGCTGATCAACGTGATCGCCGAACGCGCGCTGCTCGGCGGTTACGCGCACGATCTGCTGACCATCGATGCGAAGACCGTCGACCGCGCCGCGAACGAAGCGCTGGCGCCCTCCGCGCACGCAGAGACGGAACGCGACCGCAAACCGCTGTTCATCGCCGCTGCGCTGATTGCCGGCGTCGCAGCGATCGCATTTGCGTTGTCGGACACGACGCCATCCGACACGTCGGTGGCGGATGATGCAATCGCGACGCCCGCTCAAGTCGAAACGCCCGCACCATCACCCGCGCTCGATGGCGACGCGCTGCTGCAGAAGGTCCGCACTTCATCGCCGACGTCGCTGCGGGAGTGGCAGTCGCTGGTCGCTGTATGGAAAGCGCCGGCCGCAGTGAGTGCAATCGCCCCCGACGCTTGCCCGCCCCTGCCCGCCGCCGGTTGGCGCTGTCTGCGCAGCCGCGCGAGTCTCGATCAACTGCTGCGCTTCGACCGCCCGGTGCTGCTGCGCCTGCGCGCCGTACCACAGGCGGTCTGGGCGTCGCTGCTCGGCGCCGATGCGCAGCGCGTGCGCATCTCCCTGGACGGCACGAAGCTCGATATCGACCGGGTTGCGCTGGCCGCCGTGTGGAACGGCGAATACCTCGCGATCTGGAATGCACCGGACAAGCTGGAAAGCGGTTTCGCAGCCGGCGATGCCGCAGCATTGGAATGGGTGCGACAGCGACTGCGCGCAGCCAACCTCAACACATCCGGCACCGATGCATCCGCTGTCGGCAACACCGATCTGTCGATCGCGCTGCGCGCTTTCCAGGCGCGACACGGGCTGCGCAGCGACGCGATCCTCGGTCCGGAAACCCTGTTCGTGCTGTCCGCGGACGCAACCGGCCCGCATCTCTCCGCTGCGGGGCAATGATCGATGTCCTTCATCCTCGATGCCCTGCGCAAATCCGAAACCGCACGCCGCCGCAGCGAAGCGCCCGATCTGTTCGCAACGATGCCGGGCACGACCGCGCCGACGCCTGCGCGCGTGCAGTGGCCGCTGCTTGCGATCGGCGGCGTCGGCGTGCTGTCGCTGATCGCTGCGC
>JBAQRU010000297.1:0-14335 GCA_049296025.1 Lysobacteraceae bacterium
GCGCCGAGCGGCCAGAACTTCCTGGTGGCCGTGCAGGGCGATCCGACGAGTGCGGCGGCGAAGAACTCCTACATCGACTACGGCCAGGCGGTGAACCAGACCGTCGATCAGAGCACGAAGATGGCGCAGCAGCTGCAATCGTCATCGTCGACGCAGAAAGCGCCATCGGAAGACGCGCCGACGCTGGACAACCAGTCGCGCGGCAAGACGGTTTGATCGCTTGCGTTCCGGTCTGGCGGCAACACCAACGGGCCATCCTTCGATGGCCCGTTTTTTATCCGTATATCAACCCGCCGGCTGCGTGCGCGGCGCTCAGCGCAACAGCCCTTCGATCATCCCCGCATGGCGTTGCGCCTGCGCATCGCGGCGCAAACGGCTGGCGGTGAAGATCGAACACATCTCCGCGACCGCAGTGTCGAAGATTTCGTTGACGATCACGTAGTCGAACTCGTGATAGTGCGACATCTCCTCGCGCGCGGCGGCGAGGCGGCGCGCGATGGTCTCTTCGCTGTCCTGTCCGCGCTTGCGCATGCGCTCTTCCAGCGCTTCGCGCGACGGCGGCAGGATGAAGATGCCGACCGCGTCCGGCACTCTGTCGCGGACCTGGCGCGCGCCCTGCCAGTCGATCTCCAGCAGCACATCGTGACCGGCGGCCAGTTGCGGCTCCACCGACTGCCGCGCGGTGCCCTTGAGGTCGCCGTGCACCAGCGCGTGTTCGAAGAAATCGCCGGCGTCGATCATCCGCTGGAATTCGGCCGCATCGATGAAGTGGTAATGCTGGGCATGGCGTTCGCCCGGGCGCGGCGCGCGCGAAGTGAACGAGATCGACAGGGCGATGTTCGGATCGCGCGCCAGACAGGCGTTGACGATGCTGGACTTGCCCGCACCCGAGGGCGCCGCGACGATGAAAAGGGTTCCGCGCATGGGAGTTGACTGGCCGGAGACGTGAGCCGAAGTCGCGGCAGCATGCCTCAACTCCGGCCGCAAGTCATTCAAGGGATCATTCGATGTTCTGGGACTGCTCGCGGATCTGGTCGATCAGCACCTTCAGTTCCACCGCCAGCGCCGAGGTCCGCGCATCCACGGATTTCGATCCGAAGGTGTTGGCCTCGCGATTGAACTCCTGCAGCAGGAAGTCGAGCCGGCGGCCCACGGCGTCCTTCTGGCCCAGCACCCGGCGCAGTTCGATGATGTGGCTGTCGAGCCGGTCGAGCTCTTCATCGACATCAAGTTTCTGCAGCGCCATCACCAGTTCCTGCTCGAAGCGGCCCGGGTCCAGCGGCTGCGGCAGATCGGCGAGCCGGTTGACCAGCTTCTGCTTTTGTCCGGCGCGGATCGCGGGCATCAGGGTGCGCGCATCCGCGGCGTGGCGTGCGATCGCGTCGACGCGATCGCGAATGTTCGCCGAGAGGTTCGCGCCTTCGCGGGCGCGCGCGTCGACGAATTGATCCAGTACTTCATCGAGCAGCGACAGCGCTTCGGCGTGCAGCGCCGCCGGGTCGCCGGTCTGGGTCTGCAGCACGCCCGGAAATTTCAGCAGTTCGGTCATCTCCACGCGCATCGTTGGGAAGTGCTCGTGCAGATTGCGTCCGAGTGCGGCGAGATGCGACACCCGCGCCGGATTCAGCTGCAGCATCTCGTCGTGATCGCCATTGCGCAGGCGCATGCCGAGTTCGACCTTGCCGCGCGAGACCAGCTTCGCGACACGCTCGCGGATCGATGGCTCCACCGCCCGCAACTCATCGGGCAGGCGCACGCCGAGTTCGAGAAAACGATGGTTGACGGCGCGCACTTCGCAGCTCAGCGTGCCCCACGAGGTATTGCGTTCACCGGCGGCGAAAGCGGTCATGCTGCGGATCATTCGTTGCTCCTCATTCGATCTTCCCCATCGTGGGCAGGCAGACGCAGTGTGGCCTGCGAAGCCCGCAACAGCCAGCGGGCATTATCCGCGAAACCCGCAAGCCAGCGCGGCGCGGCGACAGGGCCTGAGCTTCGCGCATCGCAGCTTCGGGCGTTTTGAGCCCACTCAAGTGGGTCGAAACGGCTTCGGACAGGGTTTCGACAGGCCGTGGACGGCGCCGATGCTAAACTGCCGCGCTTTCCCGCAGGCCACCCTTCGCATGAGCGCATCCGCATGAGTATTGCCCGCCCCAGTGGCCGCACGCCCGAACAACTGCGCCACGTCAGGATCGAGCGCGCCTACACCCGCCACGCGGAGGGCTCGGTGCTGGTGTCCTTCGGCGATACCCGCGTGCTGTGCACCGCCAGCGTCGACAACAAGGTGCCGGGTTTCATGCGCGGCAAGGGCGAGGGTTGGATCACCGCCGAATACGGCATGCTGCCGCGCGCCACCCACACCCGCAGCGACCGCGAGGCCGCGCGCGGCAAACAGGGTGGACGCACGCTGGAAATCCAGCGACTGATCGGCCGCTCGCTGCGCGCCTGCGTCGATCGCGGCGCATTGGGCGAACGCACCATCACCCTCGACTGCGACGTGCTGCAGGCCGATGGCGGCACCCGCACCGCAGCGATCACCGGCGCCTACGTTGCGTTGGTGGATGCGGTGCGTTATCTGCAGAAGCGCAAGGACATCACCAAGGATCCGATCCACGGCGCAGTGGCGGCGGTGTCGGTCGGCATCTATCGCGGCGTGCCGGTGCTGGATCTGGATTACGCCGAAGACAGCGATTGCGATACCGACATGAACGTGGTGATGAACGACGGCGGCGGTTTCATCGAACTGCAGGGCACGGCCGAAGGCCATGCGTTCCGCCGCGATGAGCTGGATGGATTGCTTGGCCTGGCCGAGCGTGGCATCGCCGAACTGTTCGCCGCGCAGCGCGCTGCGCTGGCGGGTTGACGCGCGGTGAGTGGGGCGTCGCGTCGGTGAAACGGCATATCGCCTGCTTCGCATTGATCGTGGACGACTACGATCGCGCGATCGCTTATTACACTGATGCGCTCGGCTTCGAGCTGCGAGAGGACTCGCCGCGAGAAGCCGCGCCCGGCCAGCCGCCGAAGCGCTGGGTGATCGTGGCCCCGGCCGGCGCCGAAACCGGAATCCTGTTGGCGCAGGCGTCGAACGACGCGCAGCGTGCCCGGATCGGCGATCAGACCGGCGGACGCGTCGGTTTTTTCCTGTACACCGACGACTTCCGCCGCGATCACGCGGCGATGCTCGCCAAAGGCGTGCGCTTCGTCGAACAGCCGCGCGAAGAGGATTACGGCATCGTCGCGGTGTTCGAGGATCTGTACGGCAACCGTTGGGATCTGCTGGAACCCAAGGCATGAAACTGGTGTTGGCCAGCGGCAACGCCGGCAAGCTCGCGGAACTGCGCGATCTGCTCGGCGACGCCGGCATCGATCTGCATGCACAGTCGGAATTCGGCGTGGAGGATGCGGAAGAAACCGGCCTGACCTTCGTCGAGAACGCGATCCTCAAGGCGCGCCATGCTGCGCGTGCGACCGGATTGCCGGCGCTCGGCGACGACTCCGGCCTTTGCGTCGATGCATTGAATGGGGCGCCCGGACTGTACAGCGCGCGTTATGCCGGTACGCACGGCGATGCCGGCGCGAACATCGTCAAGCTGCTCGATGCGCTGCGCGAGGTGCCGGAACAGCGGCGCACTGCGCGTTTTGTTTGCGTGCTCGCGCTGCTGCGTCACGCCGACGACCCGCAGCCGCTGATCGCCGAAGGCGTGTGGGAAGGCCGCATCCTGTCCGCGCCGCGCGGCGACGGCGGTTTCGGTTACGACCCGGTATTCTTCGACCCCGAACGCAACATGGGTGCGGCCGAACTGGATGCCGCGCTGAAGAATCGCATCAGCCATCGCGGCCGTGCGCTGGCGCTGCTGCGCGACACACTGCTCGCTGCGGTCCATCGCGCCTGATGCTGAGCCTGCCGCCGCTTGCGCTGTACGTGCACCTGCCCTGGTGCGTGCGCAAATGCCCGTACTGCGATTTCAATTCGCACGAGGCCCGCGGCGCGCCGCCGTTCGACGCCTACGTCGATGCCCTGATCGCCGATCTCGACCACGATCTGCCGCTGGTCTGGGGGCGCACGGTGCAGACCGTGTTCTTCGGCGGCGGCACGCCGAGTCTGTTTCCGGCGGCGGCGGTCGATCGTTTCCTGCAGGCGGCCAGCGCGCGGCTGCGGTTCGCGCCCGGCGCCGAGATCACCCTGGAAACCAATCCCGGCACCGCCGAGCACGGACGTTTCGAGGACTACCGCAAGGCCGGCGTGAACCGGCTGTCGTTCGGCATCCAGAGTTTCGACGATGGCTGCCTGCAGCGGCTTGGCCGCATTCACGACAGTGCCCAGGCCGAGGCAGCGGTGAAACTCGCGCAGGACGCGGGCTTCGACAACCTCAATCTGGATCTGATGTACGCGCTGCCGGAGCAGACGCTGGCGATGGCCGGGCGCGATCTCGAACGCGCGTTCGCGCTGCAGCCCGCGCACATCAGTCATTACCAGCTGACCCTGGAGCCCAACACCGTCTTCGCCGCGCGGCCGCCGGGCGGGATTCCCGACGACGACGCGGCCTGGGACATGCAGGAGCACTGCCAGTCGCTGCTCGCCGACGCGGGCTACGCGCAGTACGAGATCAGCGCCTACGCGCGGCCCGGCAGGCAGTGCGCGCACAACCTCAACTACTGGCGGTTCGGCGACTACCTCGGAATCGGCGCGGGCGCGCACGGCAAGATCAGCCTGCCGGCCAGCGATGCCGCCCGCGACCCGGAGGAAGGCATCCCCGATGAGGGCATCCCGGATGAGGGCCGGGACCGGGTGCTGCGGCGCTGGAAGCACAAGCACCCCGCGACCTATCTGGTCCACGCCGGCACGCCGGCCGCGATCGGCGCCGACACGTTGGTCGCGCCGGAGCATCGGCCGTTCGAGTTCATGCTGAACGCCCTGCGGCTGCGCGAAGGCTTCGCGCTCGATCATTTCGAGGCCCGGACCGGGCTGTCGCAGGCCGCCATCGCCGAGCCGCTGGGCCGCGCAATCGCGCGCGGATGGCTCTATCGCGACGGGACGCGGATCGTCCCCACCGAATCCGGCCTGCGCTTTGCCAACGACGTGATTTCCCTGTTCCTGTCGACGGATGGGGCGGGCGAATGAGCCGGAATCCGTTTCGACAACGCTGCTTGCTGCAGCGCAGCAGTTGGCTCGTGATGGCCGAACATGTTAAGAAATGCCGCTACCGTCGCACTTCGACAGGCTGAAATGGCTTCACCGACCGACTCTCAGGATCACACCGCGCCACGGACGTTGGCCACTGCCGGGTTGCCGCGTCGCGTGCGTCGCACGCTCGAACGTGCGCTGGCGCTGTTCAGCGAAGAGTTGGAGCGCAATCTCGTCACCACGGTGACCGAGTTCGAGGAAGAACTGTTCCGTCTGGCCGACCGTGCCGGCACCATCGGCGGCGGCTCGACCGATTACATGCACACGCTGCGCATCGTGCGTTTGAATCGTCACGATCTGGTGCCGCGCTTCATGCAGGTGGTGGAAACCGGTCTGGCGGGCATCCGCAAGCCGATGCTGTTCTCGGCAACGTCGCGTCCGGCGACGCCCCCCGCGCCGATGGTGAACTTCCGCAATCTCAGCCTCGTCGACGAATCGGTGATGGACGAGGGCGCGGTGCTGCATGCGATCGCATCGCGCCAGGAATCGCGCGCGAATCTGGTGCTGCACCTGTTGGGCCAACGTTTCGGCGTGCTTGCGGCGGCGCCGGCTTTCGACAGCGAGCGGATTCCGCTCGGCCCGCAGGCGCTGTGCCGTGCGATCCGTCATGCCACCGAAAGCGTGCAGCTCGATCACGGCGCGCGGCTGTTGTTCTATCGGATCTTCGATCGCCGGGTGATGGTCCAGTGCCTGGGGATGGCCGAGAAGCTGGACGCACTGCTGGTCGAAGAAGGCGTTCTGCCCGGTCTGACCTACGTGCCGATGCGCACCCGCGCTGCGAATGCAGGCGGTAGCGACAGCGATGTCGACGCCGAGGACGAAAACCAAGATTCCGCCGAAGACGCCGGCGCAGGCAAGTCGACACAGGGCGCGCGTTCCGGCGGTGCTCAGGGCGGCGGCCCACGTGCCGGTGCGGCATCGCAAGCGCAGGGTGGGGGTCCGCAGGCAAGAGGCCAGCCGGGCGCGCAGAGCTGGATGTCCGGCTCAGGTGCGTCCGGAGGTCAACGTGGATCGTCGCGCGACGCCGGGATCGGTGGTCCGCTTTCCGATGGCGGCGACGAAGGTGCGGACGGGTCTGCGGGCGAGTTCAACAACGACCCCAATCGGCCGTACACCACGTGGATGGGCCAGCCGATGCCAAGCGCGGCGGTCGCCAACGAACAGGCGGCGTACCACGATCTGCAGCAACTGCTGTCGCGCCGTCGCGCCGAGGCCGAGCGCCATAATCCGATTCCGCCCAGCCAGCGGTCGGAGCGCACCATCGTCACCCGCGATCTGCTGCAGACGCTGGGTCGGATGGACGCCGAACCGATGTCCGGCGGCGCCGCACAGAACATCGAAGACATCAAACAGTCGCTGCTGGCGCAGGCGCGTCAGCAGCACGGCAAACCGGTTGCGCTGGCGCCCAGCGACAGCGACACCTTCGATCTCGTCGGGCTGCTCTACAACCATCTGCAGCGCGAAATCCGCGACGACGCGCCGGCTGCGGCGCTGGTCAAGCGCATGCAGCTCACGCTGCTGCGCGTCGCCCTGCAGGACCGTGCGTTCTTCGTCCGCCCGAACCACCCGGCGCGACAACTGCTGGGCACGGTGTCGGAAACCGCCGCGAAATGGCTGGCAGAGGACGACTTCGATCCGCAGCTGCTGGCGCCGCTGCAGCAGGCGGTGAGCCATGCGGTCAAGAATTACGACGGCAACCTCGAAGTTTTCGAGCAGAGCAACAAACAGCTGCAGGCGCATATCGACACCCAGGTGCGCCGCGCCGAAACCCTCGAAAAGCGGCATGTCGAAGCGGCGCGCGGCAAGGAAAAACTCGAGGCCGCGAAGCTGCGCGCCGAGCAGGTGCTCACCGGGATCGTTGGCGAAGCGCCGCTGCCGAGATTCACCCGCGCGCTGTTGAACCAGGCCTGGGCCGATGTGTTGACCCTGACCTTCCTGCGTCATGGCGAAGGTTCGGAAGAGTGGACCCGACAGCTCGACGCGACCCGCCAGATCGTCGCCGCGTGCACCAATCGCGATCCCAGCGCCGAACACCCGGCGCTGAAGACGCATGTGGAAACCGCCCTGAAACAGGTCGGTTATCACGAAGACGAAGCCGAAGTCATCGCCAAGCGCCTGTCCACCAATGTGCGCGACGAGGAAGACGGCGAGTCGCGCACCGAGTTGACGATGAAGCTCAAGGCGCGCGTGCGCCTGGGCGAGGATTCGCAGAAGGCGCGCAAGCCCGATCTGCCGTCGCGCTCGCCGCACGAGCAGGAGTGCTACGAACAACTGCGTCTGCTGCCGTTCGGCACCTGGATGGAGTTCGTCACCAATCAACAGGGCGATGTGGTCCGTCGCCGCATGTCGTGGTTCAGTCCGGTCACCGGCAACGCGCTGTTCGTCAACCAGCGCGGCCAGCGCATCGGCGAACACTCGCTCGACAGCCTTGCGCGGATGATGGCCAAGGATCAGGTCCGGATCGTCACCGTGCAGCGCGCGGGTCTGGTCGACCGTGCCTGGGGCGCCGCGATGAGTGCGCTGCGCGCCCTGACCGGGCATCGCGAGGAGCATCCCGGGGACGAACCCGGCGAAGACGTCGCCATGCCCGATATCGCCGTGCGTTCCGGACCTGCCGCGCCCGCGGATGAGACCGTGACCGCTCCGGAAGGGACGTTCGTCCGCTCCGTGCCCAGCGCCGACTCAGGCAGTCCGCGCGCGGTGCCGTATCCCGGCCTGATCGGCGATGAATCCGCCGGACTGCCGCCCAAAGGAAACGCGTGATGAGCAGCAAGGACCACCGCCGTTCGCCGCGGCGCAAAGTCGCCGAGACCGTGCTGGTCAGCGACGTGATGACCGAAGAAATCGTCGGTCGCATCGGCAACCTGTCCGGCGGCGGCATGCTGCTGATGGCCAGCGCGCCGCTGACCGAGGATGCGCTGTACCAGTTCCGCTTCCGCTTGCCCGGCATCGACGGCGCGGACATCGAAGTCGGCGCGCATCTGCTGTGGCTCGATCGCGCCAGCTCGCCGGGGCAATCCTGGGTCGGTTTCCGTTTCATCTCGCTGACCGACGCGCATCGCGCACGCCTCAATGGCTGGGTCGAAGCGCCGGGCTCGCACTACGATTGAAGACGCGATGGTGTCCGGCCATCGCGTTGCTGAACCGATCCCGCGACGTGTGTCGTTGCGGTCGCCGCTGACCGCAGAATGCGCTACAGGCATTGCGTCGCTTCCAGCCAGTTGCGGAAAACCACTGTTGCTTCCAGCCGCGTTCCGCCGAATCTCCCCCGAATCCATTCCGAGCGAACCGTCATGTCTGCAGACCTTTCCCGTCTCTACGCCGATCATCTCGCCATCCAACGCACGCGCGCCGATGCGGCGCTGGCGCGCGGCGGCTTCGATCACCTGGTCGTGCCCAGCGGTACGCAGCATTACCAGGTCTTCGACGACCGCGATTATCCGTACGCGGTCAATCCGCATTTCAAGGCCTGGCTGCCGCTGACCAACACGCCCGGCAGTTGGCTGGTATACACACCGGGAGAGCGCCCGAAAGTCATCTATCTGCAGCCGCACGATTATTGGCACGTCGTGCCGCGGGCGCCGAACGGCGATTGGGTCGAACACTTCGATATCCACATCATCCGCAATCCCGATGACGCCAAGCAGCATCTGCCGAAGAACGCCAACCATTGCGCGATCCTCGGCGAAGCGCAGAGCGCGCTGGGCCAGTACGGCGCATTCGCACCGGACAATCCACCGCCGGTGCTGGATTATCTGCACTACCACCGCGCATACAAAACGCCCTACGAAATCCGGATGATGCGCGAAGCCACCCGCGTCGCCGTGCGCGGCCATCGCGCCGCCGAGCGTGCGTTCCACAGCGGCGCCAGCGAATTCGGCATCCATCTCGCGTACTGCCAGGCCGCGCGCCAGGACGCCAACGATCTGCCGTACAACAACATCATCGCCCTCAACGAACACGGCGCGGTGCTGCATTACACCGACCGTGACCGCCAGGCGCCGCGTCCGGTGCGCAGTTTTCTCATTGATGCCGGCGGCAGCCATCGCGGTTACGCCAGCGATATCACCCGCACCTACGCCGCCGATCCCGGCGGCGAGTTCAAGGCGATGATCGACGCGGTCGACGCCGCGCAGCTGGCGATGTGCGCGCAGGTGCGCGCCGATACCGATTACAGGAACATCCATCTCGATGCGCATCTCGCGCTCGCGAAGATCCTGCGCGATTTCGATCTGATCAACGTCGCGCCTGAAATCGCGGTGGAAACCGGCGTCAGCAGCGCCTTCTTCCCGCACGGCATCGGCCACGGCATCGGCCTGCAGGTGCACGAAGTCGCTGGCTTCGCCGCCTCCGATGCAGGCGGCACCATCGCCAAACCCGAAGGTCACCCGTATCTGCGCCTCACCCGCACGCTGGAACCGGGCATGGTCGTCACCATCGAACCGGGCATCTACTTCATCGACATGCTGCTGGATGCGCTGAAGGACAAAGGCCTCGGCCCGAGCGTGAACTGGGATCGCGTCGCTGCGTTCCGGCCGTTCGGCGGCATCCGCATCGAGGATGACGTGGTGTGTACCGAGGGTGCGCCGGTCAACCTGACGCGGGAAGGGTTCGCGAACGCGTGATCGCTCTTTTGTAGGAGCGGCGGTTTTCAACAACCGGATGGTTGGTCAAGCCGCGATTGGAACAACGCTACGACGCTTGTATTGCCCATGGTGTGATCGTGTAGAGTCGTAGCTCGGGTAAGCGAAGCGCACCCGGGGCTTGTCGAAAAAAACTTACGTGCGGCCTGTGGTTTTTCCCGAGCTACAGAACTACGAAATCGCTTCATTCAGAGAATTGCTGGCCGACACTCCGAGGACACTATGTGGCACGCATACGGGATAATAGTCGGTCTGTATATTGAATATGGAGTGCTCAATCTTCCTGTTGACATCGGAAGCGATGTAAAAATAGAAGCAGTGCCGGAATGGGTCAATGCCGGAGATCATCTCGACAGTTTTTCTTTCTCTGAACGAGATGAAATAAGTTGTGCAAAAATCGCGTTTTCTACGTCATACGTCGCAGAAGCCATTGGTAGCCGCGATCTCGAATGGAAAGGCCGGGAGCCGCGAAGCATCCAGTCAGCTGTTGACGAAAAATTCTCTCTCGCAGGCTTGGCTCTCTGGATATCGAAACCTTCGGAATTATCTTGCGGCCCAAAGCTTCATTTTGAAGTGAACAATGATCCTGGGTCGTTCCGGCAATCATCGGTCTCTGAAAAAATTCGCGTTAGTGAACGCGAGTCAGCATGTGTTCCGAGTGAAGAGGATTTCGCTCGTTCTAAAGATATCCTGAAGGTTCTGCTTTCTTTGGAAAGAGGTGGGAATGTTTTCATGGCAATCAAGATATTGCTTCACGGTCTTCAAGACAGTGTAATGGAAATTCGCTATCTATCGCATTGGATGGTGCTTGAGTCCCTGTTTGGCCCAGAGGAGCCGAATGAGACTACGTATCGTCTATCACAGCGCATTTGTTTCTTTCTGAGAGATGAGCCTGGTCGTCGCAATGCATTGTTTAAAGAAATAAAAAAATGCTATCAATTCAGATCAAAGATCGTTCATGGCATGAGGAATTCAAAAAAAATTAAAATCGAACAAGGCGATCTTTTGGCGAAATCGGAATTGTTGATTAGAGAATCTTTGGCTCGCATTCTGAGTGATACGAGCCTGGTCGCAGCATTTGACGGAAAGGGTAGAGACGAATACTTGGAATCTTTGATTTTCGGCAATTTGGTGCCGTAGCATCGCGGGGTGGAGTAAGCGCAGCGAACCCACCACCCGGACGCATCCGCGTGACACGCATTGAACAGAACGGATCGCTTTCCGCTCTCGATGGTGGGGTTCGCTGCGCTCACCGCCACCCTACGGACGATGTCTGTGGTCACGGGCTTTTTCGCGCGCTTCGCGATGCGCGGTTTCGGCGAGGACCTTGAACTGGCGTTCGCGTTTGAGCCACAGCTCGTTGTTCGTATCTTCCTCGACATCCGTTTGCGGGATCTGGCCGAAGGCGATGCGCATCGGGGCGGCCTGCTGCGACAGCGCGTGCTGCATCGCGCCGAAGTAGAGCGCGTTGTTGCCGTAGCGCTGGTTGATCTTGTCGAGGACCGCGCTCGTTTCCTTGCTGCGCCGACGCTCCGGCATGAGTTCGCCGCTGAGTTGGCCGCGCGGTTCGAGATGCACCAGGGTCACGGATACCGACAGTGGCGGGTAGCGTTTCGGGTTCCAGCGGCCGTTGGCGAGGGCGCGCTCCAGGGCTTCGAGTTCGTGGCCGAGGAGTTTCAGCAACGTGGGCGTGTCGTCGATCGGTGCGAACGAGAGGTCGCGTTCGAAGCGTTTGTCCATGCCCACGAAGCGCATGCGGATCGCGAGACCGCCGGCGAGGAAAGCTTCCTTGCGCAGGCGCATCGCGGCTTTCGCCAGCAGTTTGAACAGCACCGAACGCGCGCCGTCGTAGTTGCGCAGTTCCGGGCCGAGCACATGCGAATGTCCGACCGAGCCGCGCTGGCTTTCGCGCCTGGGCAGATGGTGGCCACGCAGTTGCAGCCAGTAGCGGTCGCCCTCGACGCTGCCCCACGCGGCGCGCAGGTGGTCGCGGGTCGCGGCGCAGAGTTGTTCCGCCGTGCGGATGCCGGCGCGATGCAGGCGCCGCTCCATCGACGGACCGATGCCGCAGAAATCGCGCAGCTCCAGTGCGTGCAGTGCGTGCGGCAGATCGGCCATTTCCAGCACCGTCAGTCCGTCGGGTTTGCGCATGTCCGATGCGGTCTTGGCGAGAAATTCGTTGGGCGCGATGCCGATCGAACAGCGGATCGCATCGAAGCCGCGATCGAGCAGGGTGCGTTTGATGTTGCCGGCGATGGCTTCGGCATGCTCGCGCTGGCGCTCACGGCCGAGCAGCCAGCACGGCACTTCATCGATGGAACCGGGTTTGTCGTGCGGGATGCAATCGCCGATGGCATCCATCAGTTGGTGGTGCACTTCGACATAGCGCGCGGGCCGGCCTTCCAGCAGCACGATGTCCGGGCACTTCTCGCGCGCTTCCCATGCCGGCGTACCGGTCTTCACGCCGAAGGCCTTGGCCTCGTAGCTCGCCGCGATGCAGCAGGTGGTCTCCGCCATCACCGGCACCACGCCGACCGGACGGCCGCGCAACTGCGGGTCGTCCTGCTGCTCCACCGAGGCGAAGTAGGAATTGAAGTCGACGAAAAGGCAGCGCAGGGTCATGGGGCGGCGGGTCGTCAGCCGCGCGTCCGCCCCAACGGGCCGTGCGGAACAGGTGATGATGCGAACCCGGTCGCCGGAGCCGGGGTAGGGCGGGCGCAAGCCCGCCGCTGGCCGTCAGTATCGCATCGATCCACGACGCGTCGACTTTTGCGGAGTTGATCTGCTCCACCCTTTTGCCGAAAGCAAAGGGGTGGGTTTGGTGGAGATGGAGATGAAGCGGGTACGTCTTGAACCCCCTCCCAACCTCCCCCTACGCTTCGCGTAAGGGGAGGAGCTTTTCCCCTACAGCACCACCGGCGGCTCGCCACCGACGATCAACACGTCGGCCGGGCGACGCGCGAACAGGCCGACGCTGACGACGCCGGGCACCTGGTTGAGGTTGCGCTCCATGCCCACCGGATCGGTGATGGCGAGGCCGTGGATGTCGATGATCCAGTTGCCGTTGTCGGTGACCACGCCGTCGCGCCACACCGGCTGGCCGCCGGTCAGGCGCACGATTTCGCGGCCGACCAGACTGCGCGCCATCGGCACGACTTCCACCGGCAGCGGAAAGCGGCCGAGGATGCCGACCTGTTTGCTCGGGTCGACGATGCACACGAACAGCTTGCTGGCTTCGGCGATGATTTTTTCGCGGGTGAGCGCCGCGCCGCCGCCCTTGATCAGGCGTTTGTGGCCGTCGCATTCGTCGGCGCCGTCCACATACAGCGGCAGCGGGCCGGTGCTGTTGAGTTCGAGCACGTCGATGCCGTGCCTGCGCAACTGCGCGGTGCTTTGCTCGGAGCTGGAGACGGCGCCTGCGATGCGGTGTTTCATGCCGGCAAGGCCATCAATGAAATAGGCGACCGTGGAGCCAGTGCCGACGCCGACGATCATGCCGTCTTCGACATAGTCGAGGGCCTTGAGTGCGGCCAGTTTCTTCGCTTCTGACATGGGGAAATTACTCGAGGGAGAGAATGATTTTCCACTGCGCCGCAGTGACGGGCAGCACGGACAGTCGGTTTCCCTTCCGGATGAGCGCGAACTCTTCGCCGAGCCTGTCGGCCTGTCCGCGGATGTCGTCCAGCGTGATCGCGCGTTCGAGGGTGCGCACGTAGCGCACGTCGACCAGATCCCAGCGCGGTTCTTCGCGTTTGGATTTCTCGTCGAAGTATTTCGATTCCTGTTCGAACTGGGTCGGGTCCGGATACGCGGTGGCGGCGATTTCGGCGAGGCCGTACACGCCAGGCACGTCGGTGTTGGAGTGATAGAACAACACGCCGTCGCCGAGTTGCATGCCGCGCATGAAATTGCGCGCCTGGTAGTTGCGCACGCCGGTCCACGGTTCCACGCCGACGCGGGCGAGGTCGTCGATGGAGAAATCCTCGGGTTCGGATTTCATCAGCCAATAGTGTTTGCGGGCGGTCATGCGGTGGTTGCGTGCGTGTCGATGGTTTCGGATTCGGTGCAAACGGCGTCGAGCGGCACGTCCCACGGCTCGGCGGACAACGTATCGATGTGTTGAACTGCGAAGCCTGCGCCGACCAGCCACGGTGGTGGCGCGGCGCGGTCGCGGCGGAAAGCCAGGCTGCGATCGTACCAGCCGCCGCCCATGCCCAATCGTTGTCCCGTGCGGTCGAAACCCACCAGCGGCAGCACGATCATGGCCATCGCTTCGGCCGGCAGCGCTTCGGCTTCTACCGGTTCGGGAATGCCGAAACGGTTGGTGGCGAGCGCTTCGCCCGGGCGCCAGGGTGCGAAGCGCAGCAGATCGTCGTCGCCCAGCACCGGCAGGCAGTAGCGCACGTCCTGCGGCAGCCGCATTTGCCAGACATGCAGTGCGATTTCGCCATCCATGGCCCAATAGCCGGCGACATGACCCGCGTCGGGCGCGAACGGCAGCGCCAGCAGG
>JBAQRU010000298.1:0-4877 GCA_049296025.1 Lysobacteraceae bacterium
TGTGACCGAGATCGAGACCACCGCGACGTCGATCGTCACGTATGTGTACGCGAAGGGCCAAAGCCGCACGAGCGGGTACAGCGTGTCGCGTGCGGTGACCTCGGCGCAGTTCGGCAGCTTCCAACTGCTGATGCACGGCACCAGCGAGCCGGGGGTAACCGGCGCAAGCCTGTTCGTGGACAACCTGGCGATCGTGAACACGACCGCGTCGGTGAGCACGTCGTATCGCTACGACGCGGCGGGCCGTCTGGCGGCGACGGTCGATGGCCTGGGCCACACCGAGACCTACACCTACGATGCGGCGGGCCGGCGTCTGTCGACGACCGACGCCAATGGCCATACTTCGCGGTCGATCTACGACGCGGCGGGGCGTCTGAAGTGCAGCATCGATGGCGTCGGCGGGTTGACCATGAACTGGTACGACGCAGCGGACCGGATCTATGTCACGCGCACCTTGATCACCCGGCTGAACGTGGCGCTGCTCAGCGATGCGACGACGGTCGATCAGATCACCACGATGAAGACCTGGGGGGCGTCCGACGATCTGCGCTACGTCATTCACGACAGTGCGGGGCGCGTGCGTTTTACCCTGCAGGCAGTGGCTTCGCCGCTGAGCTTCCCGTTCGACGCCCGCCTGAGCGCGATGAGCTACGACGGCGCGGGCCGTTCGCTGGGCACGCAGCGCTTCACCGCGGTGATGTCGTTGGACACGCCGCTGATCGTGAAGCTGAGCGCGGGCACGGCGACCGAGGCGGACTTCGCGTCGTTCGTGTCCGCCAACGCCTCGACCGCGCAGAGCGAACGCACGGTGTACGACGCGGCGGGACGCGCGGTGTACGCCATCGATGCGACCGGCGCGTTCACGCGGACCTGGTACGACGCGATCGGCCGCAGCGTGGCGGTGCGCAAGTTTGCGGCGGTCTTCCCGGCGGGGTTGTTGAACGATGGCGCCACGACGGCGCAGCTCGATGCGCAGCTTGGGCCGATCGGGGCGTGGGATGCCGCGTATCAACACGAGTATCGCGTGTACGACGCCGCCGGCCGGCGGCGGATCAGCTACGACGCCTTGGGTCAGGTCGCGCAGACCGATTACGACGGTGCGGGCCGGGTGGTCATCACCCGTCGTTACGCGGTGCCGTTCTACGCCACCGATCCGAACCTGGGCAGCAAGCTGTTCGCTGGCGCGGCGACGCTGGCCGACTTCGCGACCTTCACCACAGCGAACGAGAGCACCGCACGCGCGCAGGCGATGGTCCACGACGCGGCCGGCCAGCTGCGCTACACGCTGGCGCGCAATGCCGGGGTGTGGACGGTGGGCGAGCGCCAGTACGACGGCGTGGGCCGCACGACGGCGGAGGTGCGCTATGGCGTAACGATCGCCTACACGCCCGGCCAGACCGAGGCGCAGGTGAGCAGCACGCTGCAGACGGCGCTGATCCCCGATCCGACGCAGGCGCGGAGCACGCGGTTCGTGTACGACGCGGCTCACCGGCAGCGGTTCGTGATGGATGCGACCGGCGCGCTGAGCGAGCAGCGCTACGACGGCGTGGGCCAGGTGGTGGAGACCCGCAGCTACGGCAACCGTCCGGTGGGGATCGCGGTGACCGAGGCCGCGCTGTCGACATGGGGCCAGGGTCAGGCCAGCGCCGACGTGCGCAAGGTGACGAATACCTACGACGCCACCGGTCAGTTGACCGCGCGCACCGATGCGCTGAACCACAGTGAGTCGTTCACCTACGACGGCGCGGGCCGGATGCTGACCCGCACCGACCGCGTCGGCGCGGTGTGGACGTACCAGTACGACGCCGCCGGCCAGCGGGTCGCGCAGATCAGCCCGGCGAGCGATGTGTACGGGATCACCGCGCAGGGCGTGCTGTCGGCCTCGAACCGATCGATCGTCACGCGCTACGTCTACGACGGCCTGGGCCAGGTGACGCGCAAGACCGAGGATGCGGACAACGCGACCGTGGCGGAGCGCCGGATCACCGACTACGTGTACGACACGCGCGGACATCTGGTCAGGACGACCCTGCCGCATCCGGGCGCGATCGATCCGGTCACCGGCAATCTGGTGTTCAACGGATCGGCGCCGACGATCGAGACGACGTTCGACGCGCTGGGTCAGGCGGTGGTACAGAAGGATGCGCGCGGGTATTACCGGTACACGACCTACGACGCGCTGGGCCAGGTCTCGGCGGAGGTCGACCAGGCGGGCAATGTCACCACGTATGCCTACAACGCCTACGGCGAACAGACGCAGTTGCTGCGCTACGCGGCGGCGTTGAACACGACGGTGTCGGCGTTCACCTCGGTGGGCTGGCAGGCGGGCCAGTCGATCGTGTGGAGCCAGGTCGTGGCGGGCGTGGACAACGGCAACGCCGGCAACCGCGCGATCACCACCGCGTACGACGGCCTGGGTCGCAAGACCGAAGTGACCTCGACGGCGGTGCAGTACTACACCGCCGCGGGCACGTGGGTGTGGGGCACGCCGACGACGCAGTTCGCCTACAACGCGTATGGCGAGTCGGTGAAGGAATCGGTGCTGCTGGAAGGCACGGCGGGGCAGGGCGATGCGGTGTGGGCGCACACGTGGCGGTACTTCGATGCGGCGGGCCGCAACACCACGACGGTGGATGCCGAGGGCTACGTCACCGCGTTGACCTACAACGCGACCGGCGAGGTGGTGAAGTCGGTCGAGTACGCGCGAGCGATCGCGACCGCAAGCCTGGGCACGCAGACGCCCCCAGCGCTGCCGGGCGCGGGCGATCTGGCGACCGGCTACGACCGGGAGACGCGCTGGAGCTATGACGTGCTGGGCCGCAAGGCCAGCGAGACGGTGGTGCGCAACTACCGCAACACCGACGGCAGCAGCGCGCAGGTCGACTATGTGACCGCCTACGGTTACGACTACGAGGACCGGGTCACCACGATCACCGACAACACCGGCACGATCACCACGACCTACAACGCGCTGGGCCAGAGCGTGGCGGTGCGCGAGCAGGCGCGCAGCGTGCTGGTGGGCAACATCGAGGACGTGCTGTACGCCAGCACCGCGAACGATCTGGGTTCGGCGGCGGCGTACGCGCAGCGCTCGCCGTACACGACGATCGCCTACGACGGACTGGGGCGGATGATCGCCTCGCGTCGTCACGCCAACGGCCACGACGGGGTCAACACGCCGGCGACGAATGCTGCGGATCAGATCGACCTGACGTTCTACGATCAGTTGGATCGTGCGCTGATGAGCCAGAACGCGCTGGGTCACAAGACCTGGTCGGACTACGACGCGGCGGGCAATCTCACCCACGGCTGGTCGTCTCTTGATGCCGCCGACAGCAGCCGCAACGCGATGGTGCACCGCTGGTACAGCTACGACGCGGTGGGCCGGCAGACCGGGGCGTCGCAGACGCGTGCGCCGATCGGCGCGCAAGCAACGGCGGGCACGGATCAGTCCGAGGCGGTGAGCTACAACGCGTTCGGCGAGATCGTAAGCAAGTCCTACGGCGGCCTGAGCGGCACGTTGAGCTATATCTACGACGTGGCCGGGCGGATGATCGCCGACAACGCGATCGGGGCGACGCGCAGCTTCGGCTACAACCTGGCCGGGCATCAGGTGCGCGAGTCGCACATGACCTGGATGGACAGCACGCTGGGTGCGGTGGAGACGATCACGCGCACGCAGGTCGACAAGCTGGGCCGGGCGATCGCGATCACGCTGCCGTCGCACACCACGGATGCGGGGACGAGCTCGCTGGTGCGGCAGAAGTACGACCGCTGGGGCAACACGGTGCAGGTGATCGACGGTCGCGGATACCAGACCGACTATGTGTACAACGACCACAACCAGCTGATCCGCGAGACCCGTCCGCTGGTGTGGGTGGTGGCGGAGAACGGCGCGGGCAGCTGGCAGCGTCCGGTGAACGAGTGGTACTACGGCGCGGCCGGTCGGCTGCGCGGGACGCGGGATGCGAACGGCAACCTGCGCACCTACGAATACGACACGGTGGGCCATCAGGTGTCCAGCACCGATGCGCTGGGCAACGTGACGCGGATGGCGTTCGATGTGTTCGGCAACCACCGCTATACCCAGGATGCGCTGGGGTACCTGACGTTCAAGGACTACGACCTGCTGAACCGGGTGGTGGCGGTGGGCGACCGCTTGACCTCGGGCAATGGCATCAACCGCGACCGCACGACGCTGCAGAGCTACGTGCTGAACCAGAACGGCGACCGCATCCGCGTCACCAACGCGCTGAACTACACCGCGAAGTACGACTACGACGGCCAGCAGCGATTGCTGCGCAGCGAGACGGCGATGGGGGTGGTGACGAACACCGCCTACGACGTGCAGGGCCACAAGGTGCTGGAGACCAACGCGCTGTCGGAGCTGACGCCCAGCCACGACGACCGCGATGCGGGCGCGCTGGTGCGGTTGAACGCGGTGAGCTGGAGCTACGACGTGTTCGGCCGGGTGATCGACCACAACACCCTGAGCGGCCGCGACAGCGACTACGTCTACGACGCGCAGTCGGGAATGCTGACCGGGGAGAGCGCGTCGAGCGGGACCAACGCCGGGTATGCGGATGCGGGCAAGACGATCAAATACACCCGCAACGGGCGGGTGCGGGAGATCGTGGAGAGCAATGGCGGGACCTACCGCTACGAGTACGACGCCTCGGGCAATCGCACGCTGGAGGAGTCGGATGTCACCGACAGTCATGGCGTGCGGATGCACACCATCACCCGGACCACCTACGACAGCAACAACCGCGTGCTGCGGGTGGTGCAGGATGAGGTGGACAACCTCGGCGTGCCGGTGAAGCGGATCTTCGATCTTGCGTACGACTACGACGCGAACGGCAACCGTCGTCGGGTGG
>JBAQRU010000299.1:0-19470 GCA_049296025.1 Lysobacteraceae bacterium
GGTCGCGACCGTCGAGATTGGTCAGCGTGGCATCGATTTCCGGCAATGCGCCGATCGGCAGGATCACATCGGCGACCGCGCGCGTGGATCGGCAGGCGAATTGACTGAACGCCACCACCTTGGCCGCACCCAGCGCCTTGAGTGCGCGGGCCTGATCGGCGAAGTCGAGGCCGGGTTCGATGCCGTACAGCACATACGCAGCGCGCGGATTGGTGAGCATCGCCTGCGCATCGAGCGCAGTCGGCAACACGCCGTGACGCGACAGACCCAGCGCGTTGGCGCCCTGCGGAATGCGGCACAGCGCGGCGTTGTGCGCGGCGACGAACGCGGCAGCGGCGCTGCGGATCGCGGCGGCATGGATGGAATTTTCGGCGACCGCACCGACGATCACCGCAACTTTCGCGAAGTTGTCGAGCTTGAAACCGGCCAGCGCCGACGTCAGCTGCGACGGCGGCACGATGGTCTTCGATTCCGCCTTGAAGGTGAAATCGAAATCGACCGGATTGACGACGTGGATCTTCGCGCCGCGCTTCGCCGCCTTGTGCAGGCGCTGATGCAGCAACGGCACTTCATGACGCGGATTCGAGCCGACGATGACGATCGCATCGGCGATTTCGATGTCCGCGACCGGCATGCCGAACTGCGCGGCGGTCGCGCCATCGGACAGGTCGTGCTGGGCGATGCGGTGATCGAGATTGCCGGTGCCGAGCGCTTCGGCGAGACGGGCAAGCAGCGCGCCTTCTTCGTTCGAAGTCGCCGGGTGCACGAGCATGCCAAGCGCGTCGCCACGGTTCGCCCGCAGGATGTCGGCGGCTTTGGTCAGCGCTTCTTCCCAGGTTGCTTCGCGGAAGGTGTCGCCTTCCTTGATCAGCGGCTTCGTTGCGCGATCCTCGGCGCCCAAGCCCTGATGCGAATAGCGGTCGCGGTCCGACAGCCAGCATTCGTTGACCGCTTCGTTGTCGCGCGGCACCGAACGCAGCACGTCGCCGCGACGCGCGTGCAGGAACAGATTGCTGCCGAGCGCATCGTGGTAACCGAGCGATTCCTTGGCGATCAGTTCCCATGGACGCGCACGGAAGCGGAACACTTTATTGGTGAGCGCACCGACCGGGCACACGTCGATGACGTTGCCGGACAGTTCGGTGGTCAACGGCTTGCCGTCGAACGTACCGATCTGCAGATTCTCGCCGCGCTGCATGCCGCCGAGTTCGTAGGTGCCGGCGATGTCCGCAGTGAAACGCACGCAGCGCGTGCACTGGATGCAGCGGGTCATCTCGGTGGCGACCAGCGGCCCCATGTCCTCGTCGGCCACGGTGCGCTTGCGCTCGGAAAAACGGCTGACCGAGCGGCCATAGCCCAGCGACAGATCCTGCAGTTCGCACTCGCCGCCCTGATCGCAGATCGGGCAGTCCAGCGGATGATTGATCAGCAGGAATTCCATCACGTTGCGCTGCGCTTTGAGCGCTTTTTCGTTGCGCGTGAAGATCTTCATGCCGTCGGCGACCGGCGTGGCGCAGGCCGGCTGCGGCTTGGGCATCGGACGACCGCCCATTTCGGCGTCGACCAGGCACATGCGGCAATTCGCGGCGATCGGCAGCTTCTCGTGATAGCAGAAGCGCGGAATCGGAATGCCGGCCTTGTCGGCGGCATGGATGATCATCGAGCCCTTCGGCGCGAACAGCGACTGGCCGTCGATCTCGATCGCGACATGGCCCTCGGGAACGACCGGCGCGACCGGAGTGTTGACGGTTTCGGTACTCATGCCGTCACCTTCTCGGCCGTTGCCTGTTCAACCACGGTGCCCGCGCGCTGGTCGTCGACCAGGAAACGCCGGTTGACGATCGCGTATTCGAATTCGTGCCAGAAATGGCGCAGGAAGCCCTGCACCGGCCACGCGGCGGCTTCGCCGAACGCGCAGATGGTGTGACCTTCGATCTGACCCGCAGCCGCCTTCAGCATGTGCAGATCCTCCATCGTCGCCTGCTTCTCGACGATTCGGGTGAGCATGCGGTACATCCAGCCGGTGCCTTCGCGGCACGGCGTGCACTGGCCGCAGCTTTCCTTGAAATAGAAGCGCGCGATGCGCTGGCAGGCACGCACCATGCAGGCGGTTTCGTCCATCACGATCACCGCGCCCGAACCCAGACCGGAACCTGCCTTCTGGATCGCGTCGTAATCCATGGTCAGACCCATCATGGTCCCGGCCGGCAGCACCGGCATCGACGAACCGCCCGGAATCACCGCTTTCAGCTGGTGTCCGTTGCGCACGCCGCCGGCCAATTCCAGCAACTCGGCGAACGAAGTACCGAGACGGATTTCGTAATTGCCCGGCTTGGCGACATGACCGGACACCGAGAAGATCTTCGGACCACCGTTGTTCGGCTTGCCGAGATTGAGGAACCATTCGGCGCCGTTGCGGATGATCGCCGGTACCGACGCGTAGGTTTCGGTGTTGTTGATCGTGGTCGGACGGCCGTACAAACCGAAGTTGGCGGGAAACGGCGGCTTGAAGCGCGGCTGGCCTTTTTTGCCTTCCAGCGATTCCATCAACGCGGTTTCTTCGCCGCAGATGTAGGCACCCGCGCCAAGCGCGTTGTGGATATCGATGTCGAGGCCGCTGCCGAGCACGTTCTTGCCCAGCCAGCCGTGCTCGTAGGCCTCGGCGGTGGCTTCTTCCAGATGCTCGAACGGCTCGTGATGGAACTCGCCGCGCAGGTAGTTGTAGGCGACGGCCGAACCGGTCGCATAGCACGCGATGGCCATGCCTTCGATCACCGCGTGCGGATTGAACCGCAGGATGTCGCGATCCTTGCAGGTGCCCGGCTCGGACTCGTCCGAGTTGCAGAGAATGTACTTCTGCATGCCGGTGCCCTTGGGCATGAAACTCCACTTCAGGCCGGTCGGGAAACCCGCGCCGCCGCGACCGCGCAGCCCGGAACCCTTGACCATTTCGATCACCTGCTCCGGCGGAATCTTCTCTTCGATGATCCTGCGCAGCGCGCTGTAGCCGCCGGTCTTGAGATAGTTTTCGTACGACCACGGCTTGTCGAAATGCAGCGTGGTGTAGACGACCTGGTGTTCCTTCGGCGCAGGGCCGACGGGGCCAGTGACATGGGGGCCGTGCGCATTGGAGCCGTGATGTGCCATCTCGTCGCCCTGCCTCACTTCAGACCGTCGAGCAGTTCATCGACTTTCGCGATGTCCAGCTTCTCGTGATAGTGACCATTGATGACCATCATCGGCGCGCCGCAGCACGCGGCCAGGCATTCTTCCTCGCGCTTGAGGAAGATGCGGCCGTCTTCGGTGGATTCGCCGGTCTTGCAACCCAGCTTCTTCTCGGCGTGCGCGACCAGATCCTCGGCGCCGTTGAGCCAGCAGCTGATATTGGTGCAGAACGCGACGTTGTGACGACCGACTTTTTCGGTCTCGAACATCGAGTAGAAGGTCGCGACTTCATACGCCCACACCGGCGGCAGGTCGAGATACTTCGCGACCGCGGCGATCAACTCGTCGCTCAGCCAGCCGCCGTTCTGCTCCTGCGCCGCGTGCAGACCCTGCAGCACCGCCGAACGCTTGCGATCCGGCGGAAACTTGGTCAGCCAATGATCGATGTGCGCCCGCGTCTTGTCGGACAACGCGACCATCGGGTCGACGTTGCGGCAGGCTTCGAAATTTCCAGTCGCTTTCATTCTTCTCTGCGCCTCAGCGATCGATTTCGCCGAACACGATGTCGTAGGTGCCGATCATCGCGACCACGTCAGCCAGCATGTGGCCTTTCACGATCGTGTCCATCGACGACAGATGGGCGAAGCCCGGCGCGCGCAGATGCGCGCGGAACGGCTTGTTCGCTCCATCGGATACCAGATAACAACCGAACTCGCCCTTCGGCGCCTCGACCGCGCAATACGTCTCGCCGGCCGGCACGCAATAGCCTTCGGTGAACAGTTTGAAATGGTGGATCAGCGCTTCCATGTCGTCCTTCATGGACTCGCGGCTCGGTGGCGCGACCTTGTAGTTGTCGATCATCACCGGGCCGGGATTCGCCTTCAGCCACTTCACGCACTGCTGGATGATCCGGTTCGACTCGCGCATTTCCGCGATCCGGACCAGATAGCGGTCGTAGCAGTCGCCCTTCACGCCGACCGGGATATCGAAATCCACTTCGGCGTACTTTGCGTAAGGCTGTTTCTTGCGCAGGTCCCAGGCGATCCCCGAGCCGCGGATCATCGGGCCGGTCATGCCCCAGGCCAGCGCCTGTTCCGGCGGAATCACGCCGATGCCGACGGTGCGCTGTTTCCAGATGCGATTGTCGGTGAGCAGGGTTTCGTATTCGTCGACGCGCGCCGGGAAGTCGCGGGTGAACGCCTCCAGGTAATCGAGCATCGAGCCTTCGCGCCATTCGTTGAAGCGCTTGAGCTTGCCGCCCTTGCGCCACGGCGATTCGCGATATTGCGGCATCTTTTCCGGCAGATCGCGGTACACGCCGCCCGGCCGGTAATAGGCCGCGTGCATGCGCGCGCCGGAAACGGCTTCGTACACGTCCATCAGCTCTTCGCGCTCGCGGAAGGCATACAGGAACACCGCCATCGCGCCGAGATCCAGACCGTTCGAGCCGACCCACATCAAGTGGTTCAGGATGCGGGTGATCTCGTCGAACATCGTGCGGATCCACTGCGCACGTTCCGGCGCTTCGATCCCCATCAGGGTTTCGATCGCACGGACGTACGCGTGTTCGTTGCACATCATCGACACGTAATCCAGCCGATCCATGTACCCGATCGACTGGTTGAACGGCTTGGATTCGGCGAGTTTTTCGGTGCCGCGATGCAGCAGTCCGACGTGCGGGTCGGCACGCTGGACGATTTCGCCGTCCATCTCCAGAATCAGGCGCAGCACGCCGTGCGCGGCCGGATGCTGCGGACCGAAATTGAGCGTGTAGTTTCGAATTTCCTGCTTCGATTCCGCAGCGTTGCTTGCGAAAGCTTCATTGGTCGGATGCGTCGCAGTCATTTCGATGCCTCCGCCTTGCGCGCGGCCGACTCGCCGGAAGCGGTGGCGTAGCGTGCATCGTCGCGGATCACGCGCGGCACGCCGACGCGGGGCTCAACGGATGTCACGGGTTCGTAGATCACGCGCTTCTTCTCTTCGTCGTAGCGGACTTCGACGTTGCCGATCAGCGGGAAATCCTTGCGGAACGGGTGACCGACGAAACCGTAATCGGTGAGGATGCGGCGCAGGTCGGGATGGCCTTCGAAGATGATGCCGAACAGATCGAAGGCTTCGCGCTCGAACCAGTTGGCGACAGGCCAAAGATCCGTGAGCGACGCCACGATCGGCAGATCGTCGTTCTGGGCGAAGGCTTTCACCCGCACGCGACGGTTGTGCTGCACCGACAACAACTGCGCAACTGCGGCGTAGCGACGGTGCAACACGGACTCGATGGCCTGGCCTTCGATGCCCTGGGTCTGCTGCGTGGTGGTTTCGCCGTACTTGAAGCGGCCCACGCCACGGCCTTCGACGCCGCGGCTGAAGCCTTCGGAAGAAACATCGGTATCCCACTCATCGCTGCCGTAACCGAGATAGTCGACGCCGCACAGATCGACCAGCGACTCGAAACCGAACTCGTCGCGGAGTGCAGCGCAACCGGCATGCCAATCGCCGTTCGGGAATTCGATGCCGACTTCGCCGCGCGGCACGGCAACAGTCACGGTGGCGTCCGGGAAGCGTGCGCGCAGGCGCTCGACGAAGGCGGTTTCTGCCATGTCAGCGGACACCTTGGATGTTGTCGCCGAAATTGGTGCCGCGACGGATCTTCTTCTGCAGTTGCAGGATGCCGTAGACCAGCGCTTCGGCGGTCGGTGGGCAGCCGGGCACGTAGACATCGACCGGCACGATACGGTCGCAACCGCGCACCACGGAGTAGGAATAGTGATAGTAGCCGCCGCCGTTGGCGCAGCTGCCCATCGAGATCACCCACTTCGGGTTGGGCATCTGGTCGTAGACCTTGCGCAGCGCCGGGGCCATCTTGTTGACGAGGGTGCCGGCGACGATCATCACGTCGGACTGGCGCGGCGACGGGCGGAAGACCACACCGTAACGGTCGAGGTCGAGGCGCGCGGCGCCGGCATGCATCATTTCGACGGCGCAGCAGGCTAGGCCGAAGGTCATCGGCCACATCGAGCCGGTACGCGCCCAGTTCCAGAGCACGTCGAAACTGGTGGTGACGAAACCATGCTCAAGCAGCGGATTGCCGTCCGCGGATAGCAGGCTTTCGGGGCGAAGGATGTCATCGACCCGCCCTTCCGGGATCGGGTTGTTCGCGAAATCCGCGACCTTCTGGACGGTTTGGATCACTCCCATTCCAGTGCACCCTTCTTCCAGACGTAAATGAAACCGATCAGCAGCAGCCCCAGGAACACGCCCATCTCGATCAGCCCGAACACGCCCAGATCGCGGAACACCAGCGCCCACGGATAGACGAAGGCGATTTCGAGATCGAAGACGATGAACAGGATCGCGATCAGGTAGTAGCGCACATCGAAGCGCATCCGCGCGTCCTCGAATGCGTTGAAACCGCACTCGTAGGACGAAAGCTTTTCGGAATCGAAGCGCTTGGGACCAAGGAAGTTGCCAACGACGATCAGGGCGATGCCTATGCCGGTGGCAACGATCAGAAACAGCAGGGTCGGCAGATATTCGGCCAGCACTTCAGTTCTCTCGGCGTTGAGTTGTGTCGACGGGTCGTGGAAACCGGGCCACGTCTCCGCGACCGTTGCCGGGAACGAGCGCACTGCGCCGCTCCTGGCCTCCCGGCTTTCCGCAGAACCGCGCGACAGGTGCGGTTCTCACGGAGAGCCATTGGTTGGACGCCATCGCTGACGCCCGCCTTCCCTGACTCACAAGTCCATGCTTCCATGCACGAACTTCAGTATTGGTGCCCAAAGGGGGACTCGAACCCCCACGACTTACGTCGCTACCACCTCAAGGTAGTGCGTCTACCAATTCCGCCATCTGGGCAATTGCTTCGGTCTCGCGTCTTGCATTACGCGAAGCCGCGATATTGTAAAGGATGCCGAGTGAAAGTCGCACCCTTGTCGATGCGAATCGCAGGGCCGGCGCAACAAAACCGGATGCTGATCATCGCCGTTTGCCGGGACATCCGCCATGCGACGAATGTCGGCAGCGCCGGGCGCAACGAAACGCCGCCCGACATATCCCGAGTCCTTACCGATCAGCCTCCCTTCGGCGCTGGCGCGGTGGGCTGCGTCGCAGCGGGTGCCGACTGCGTGGCTGTCGGCGCTGCGGGAACCGACTGCGTCGGCGCGGCCGGGATCGCTTGCGGAACCGCTTTGGGAGCCGGCTGCGCTGCAGGACCCTTCTGATCCGCCTTCGGCACCGCAGTCTGCGACATGACGCCAAGATCCTGTTCGGACGCGGCCTTCGGCTTGGCGCTGTGGGTCGCGTTCCAGGCCATGAACATGGCGACCGAGAAGAACACGATCGACAGCCACTTGGTCGATTTCGACAGGAAGTTCGACGCGCCGCGCGAGCCGAACACCGTCGCCGAAGCGCCTGCGCCGAAGCCCGAGCCTGCCTGCGCACCCGCGCCGCGTTGCATCAGGATCAGCGCGATCATGGCGATCGCGACCAGCACGTAGAGAACATTGAGGATCAACAGCATCGTTGGCGCTCGTCAGAATGGAATGCGGGGCGCCGGCACGGCCCGCGCGGAACCCGAAGCATCAGGCCCGTGCGACCGCGACGATGGCAAGAAAATCGGACGCCACCAGCGAGGCGCCGCCGATCAACCCGCCATCCACGTCCTGCTGTGCGAACAGCTCGGCCGCGTTGTCCGGCTTGCAGCTGCCCCCGTACAGAATGGACAGCGAGTCGGCGATTGTAGCATCGCGTGCCGCGATTTCGCCACGAATGAAGGCATGAACCGCCTGCGCCTGGGCCGGTGTCGCAGTCTTTCCGGTGCCGATCGCCCAGACCGGTTCATAGGCGACGACGGCACCTGAAAACGCCTGGGCACCCGCAACCTCGAAAATCGCGGTGAGCTGGGTCTCGATCCGGTACTCGGTCTGTCCGGCTTCGCGCTCATGCAGCGACTCGCCGACGCAGAGGATCGGTACCAGCCCAGCGTGCTTGGCCGCGATGAATTTTCGGGCAACGAGGGCATCGGTCTCGGCGTGGTACTGACGCCGCTCCGAATGGCCCACCAAGCCATAGCGGGCACCGATGTCGACCAGCATCGCAGCCGAGACTTCGCCGGTGTAAGCGCCCTTTTCGTTGGCGCTGACATCCTGGGCGCCGAACAGCAGCCCGTGCGTCTCGAAGCGCTCGATCAGTTCGCCCAGATAAGGCAGCGGCGGCAGGACCACGACATCGACCCCGGCTGCCGGCATGCCCGCAGCGATCGCGGTGACCAGATCCGCAGCGAACGCCTTGCTGCCATGCAGCTTCCAGTTTCCTGCAACGATTTTGCGACGCATGGCCTGCTCCGGATCGAGATGCGACAGGATAGCCGATGGCGGACCATCGTCGGGCGCGCAGGTATGCTTGGCCATCCCCATCGACAGAGATACAGGATGAGCCCGAAGACTCCGGTGAGTACACCGACAGGCCATGCCTTGGTGACCGGCGCATCGAGCGGCATTGGCGCCGCGATCGCCCGCGAATACGCCCGTCGCGGCGTGCCGCTGATCCTGACCGCACGTCGGACCGAACGTTTGCAGGCCCTCGCCGAAGAATTGGGCAAACAGGTCGATGTGCTGGTGCTGGCGGCAGATCTGGCCGATCCAGGCGCTCCGGCGGCGCTGCACGCCGAAATCGCATCCCGAGGCCTGCACGTGGCGCACCTGGTCAACAATGCCGGTTATGGCGTGCCCGGGCGTTTTCTGTCCGCCGACTGGAAGACCCATGCCGATTCCCTGCAGGTGATGCTGACGGGGGTCTGCGAGCTGACCCATCGCTTGCTGCCGGCGATGGAAGCTGCTGGCTATGGCCGGATCATCAATGTGGCCTCGCTCGCCGGTCTGGTTCCGGCCTCGGCGGGCCACACGCTGTACGGGGCGACCAAAGCCTTCCTGATCCGGTTTTCCGAATGCCTGGCGATGGAGACCCGGGACAAGGGGGTGCATGTGTGCGCGCTCTGCCCCGGCTTCACCTACACCGAGTTCCACGATGTCAACGGCATGCGCGAACGGGTGTCGAAACTGCCGAAGCTGCTGTGGCTCGACGCCGACAGCGTTGCCCGGCTGGGACTGGACGCGGTGGAGCGGGGTCGGACCCGCTATGTGACCGGGCGCGCCAACCGGGTGATCGCAGGGATTTCGAAATATCTGCCTGACGGGCTCGCAAGATCACTGGTGGCAAGCCGCAGCAAGGAATTTCGCGACAGCGACTGAGCGCGACCGTTGCAATGCCCGCGGGAGCGCGGGAGCGGCGTGCCAACACCCCGCGCCGATCCGGAAAACGGGATCGACCCACATTGCGCGCTGCTGGATGTTTTTCCTCGGACATGTCCCATATCGCAGCGATTCAACCACCCGCATCCACGCAATAGAAATGAAAATCCGTGTCGGTCGTCTTGCGGCTTTCGGCAACCCATGGCTGTCAAAAATGACAGCTTGCGGCCAGAGCGGAAAAAGCGCCTGATCGCTCGGCGGGGGATCACCATTTGCAGCACAGGAGTTCTGCATATGTCGCACATGGACTCGTCAGGCAAGCGGCCGTGCCGCCCTGTCGCAAAGACTGCGCCAGCAACGAGTGAATCCGCGTTGCAACGCGTGCGGGACACCCCCGCATCCAGATGCGGACATCCATGCAAACCCGGCAAGCCGGAGCATCTTTGCCTCCACAGAGGCGGTCCGCGATCGCCTGGCAACACACCCGCACGCAACATCCGGCGCGATGCCCGACGTGTCGTCGACGCCATGCAAACACGATAAAGCCTTCTCATCGGGATGAAACGAGCATCCCGATGCGATGCCGTGCGCAGTGCGTACGGCTCTCTCACCGTCAGGATGGCGGTGGCTCGTTTCTTCAAAAACAACAGAAGGATATTGTCATGAATGATGCAAAGAAATGTTCGCGCGCACTCGGCCGGTTGACCGGCATGGCCACTGTCTGCACGATCGTACTTGGTGCTTTTTGCGCCCCGGCCTTCTCCGCGGAAAAAACCCTCCGCGCGGCACCGGGCGAGATCACACAAATCACCGCACCCGCCAATGCGCAACAATCAGCAGCCGCAGCCCGCCCCTTCGCGACGATGGCGCAGCGTGCGGCGGTGAAACCGATGACCTGGAATGACACGGCACGGGTCGCCGACCCTGCTGCCCCCACCATCGGCACCAGGGCTTCGCGCCCTGATCTGGCGGGCGGCGGTACCGCTCCAAGTTTCGGCGACTACATGGCCCGCAACGATTTCCCGGATGCATGGAAAGCTGTGGACAGGATCGCCGCACAGGAAGACAACGGCGTCGCCGGCGCCCCGGACGTCACACCGCAGGACGGTGCCCACTATCCGTTCACCCGCTTCCTCGGCAACTACTACACCTCGCAGTGGACGGTCCCGCCGTGGAACAAGATCGGAAAGCTGTATTTCAACGTGCCCGGCGGCGGCAGTTCGTACTGCACGGCCAGCGTCGCCAGCGGCAACTCGGTGATCCTCACCGCGGCGCATTGCGTCTACACCCGCGGCGCCGGTTGGAACTACAACTTCGTGTTCGTGCCCGCCGATCGTTACGGCGCCGCGCCCTACGGCAGTTACAGCTGGCAGACGGCAACGATACTGACCAGTTGGATCAACGTCGGCGGGCGTCGCGACGATGTCGCTGCGATCAAACTCAACGGGGAGAGCTCCACCGGCCAGCCGGTAGTGAATTATGTCGGATGGTTGGGCCGCAGCTGGGATTGGGGCTACGAGCAGTGGACCTATTCCCATGGTTACGCCAGCAATTTCAGCACCCAGTACACGAATGTCTGCGCAGGATGGACTTACTCCGCACCGTCCGAAGGCTCGGACGTGCTGGTGCAGGGTTGCGACATGACCTACGGCAGCAGCGGCGGACCATGGCTGCGGGAGTTCACCCATAACTCGCATGGCGGCAATTACGTCAACAGCGTCGTCAGCGGGCCACATATCGGTGCATTCGGCACCGCCTATGTCGGCGCCCGCTTCAGCAGCTACAACATCGTGCCGATCTGCAACGCCATCGGCTGCTGATGCTTCGCACCATGCCGCAGGCGGTTTGACCGCTTCCCGCAAAAAGGCCCCCAGGCGACTGGGGGCTTTTTTTGGATCGTGGGGCGTCGAAAATCACGAGCGCCGGGAAAGCGGGCGCCCGCACAGATCACATCAGTCCGATCTCGCGCAGTCGTTCTTCGAGATAGCCCTGCGCGGTGATCGCCTGGGGATAGCGGTTCGGGTTGTCGGCAGTCACGCAGTTGGGCAGCACGTCGATCACGAAATCCGGATTCGGGTGCAGGAAGAACGGCGTCGAATACCGCGGCTGACGCGCCTTCTCGCCCGGCGGGTTGACCACGCGATGCGTCGTCGACGGCAGCACATGGTTGGTCAGGCGCTGCAGCATGTCGCCGATGTTGACCACGATGGTGTCGGCGGCGGCGGTATACGGCACCCACTCGCCCTTGCGCGACAGGACCTGCAGGCCTTCGGCGCTGGCACCCACCAGCAGAGTGATCAGGTTGATGTCTTCGTGCGCGCCGGCCCGGACGTTCGGAACATCGTCGGTGGTGATCGGCGGATAGTGGATCGGGCGCAGGATCGAATTGCCGTTGTCGGTCTTGTCGGCGAAATAGTTCCCGGCCAGACCGAGATTCAGCGCAAGCGCCGACAGCATGCGCGAACCGAGGCTGTCGAGTGCGCCGTAGAGCGCGAGCGCGCGCTCGCGGAATTCCGGGGCTTCCGAGGGCCAAACGTTCGGCGCCATCACATCGGCGTATTTGGCATCGCGCACTTCGCGGCCGACATGCCAGAACTCCTTCAGGTCGAAGTGCTTGGAGTCCTTCGCCATTTCAACGCCGAACGGAGTGTAGCCTCGCGCCCCGCCACCGCCGGCAATGTGATACTGCATCTTGGTTTCGGTGGGCAGCGCGAAGAAATGCTGGAATGCATCGTAAGCGCCATCGATCAGGTCCTGCGGGACGCCGTGGCCGCGGATGCCGGCGAAGCCCCATTCGCGGTAAGCCGCACCGAGTTCGGCCACGAAAGCATCGCGGTCCGTGTCGAAACGTCGGATGTCGAGGGTCGGGATATAAGGCTGGTCACTCATGTCGTTCTATCGTCCTGAGGGTCGTCGTCAAGATTACCGCCGCCGGGCCGGGCCGGCATGCGAGGTGCGGAATTCTGCCTGCCGCGTGGCCTGATGGGCTTTGATCGCAATCAAGCGGCAGCGCGAACGGCTTCGGCGAGGCGGTCGAGGGTGCCCTGCATCAGCGTCTCGTCGTCGGCCTCCACGGTCACCCGCACCACCGGTTCGGTACCCGAAGGCCGCAGGAATGCCCTTCCCCTGCCCGCTACCGCCGCCTGGGCTTCGACCAGCGCCGCTTTGACGCTGTCGGCCTCGGCTGGCCTGCTGCCGGCGGCGATCTTCACGTTCACCGTCTCCTGCGGCACTTTGCCGAAACCGGCCAGCACCTGCTGCAGCGTCAACCCGCGCCGGCGCAGCACTTCCAGCACCTGCAAGGCGCTGATGATGCCGTCGCCCGAGCTGACCCGGTCCAGACACAGGAGGTGGCCGGAGGTTTCGCCGCCGAGCACAGCGGCGCGCTCGATCAGCGCCTGATGGACGTAGCGGTCGCCGACCTTGGTACGCAGGAATTCGATTCCGCGCTCGGCGAACGCCCGTTCCAGTCCGTAATTGGTCATCAGCGTGCCGACCACCGGGCCACGCAGACGGCCGCTGGCTTGCCAGTCGGTCGCGAGCACGTACAGAAGATCGTCGCCGTCGCGCACCGTGCCGTCGCTGTCGACGAACATCAGCCGGTCGCCGTCGCCGTCGAAGGCGATGCCGAGATCCGCACCACTCGCCAGCACGCGCGCAACCAGCGCTTCCGGGTGGGTCGAGCCGACGCCGTCGTTGATGTTCAGACCGTTCGGATCGACGCCGATGGCCTCGACCTGGGCGCCCAGCTCGCGCAGCACCAGCGGGCCGATCTGGTAGGTCGCGCCGTGGGCGCAATCGACCACGATCTTCATGCCGCCCAGATCGAAACGCCGCGGCACCGAGCTTTTGCAGGCCTCGACATAGCGGCCGATGGTGTCGCGGGTGCGCACCGCCTTGCCGAGCTGGTCGGAAGGCACGGTACTGAAAGGCTTGTCGAGCGCGGCTTCGATCGCCAGCTCGGTCGCGTCGTCGAGCTTTTCGCCCTCGGCCGAGAAGAACTTGATGCCATTGTCGTAATGCGGATTGTGCGAGGCGCTGATGACGATGCCGCCATCGGCGCCGAGCGAGCGGGTCAGGTGCGATACCGCTGGCGTGGGCATCGGCCCCATCAACTGCACGTCGACGCCGGCCGCCACCAGCCCGGCCTCCAGCGCCGCTTCGAACATGTAGTTGGAGATGCGCGTGTCCTTGCCGATCACGACGACCGGCTTGCGCCACTCGTCGCCATTTTTCTCGTCGATATGGTGAACCGCGCTGCGCAGCGCGTGGCCGTATGCATTGCCGAGGCGCAGCACGAAGTCCGCCGAGATCGCGCCCTCGCCGACCCTGCCGCGAATGCCGTCGGTGCCGAAGTATTTTCTTGTCATGGAAGAACGCCGTGAAAGGTGATGGAGAAGACGGGGAAAGCGCTCGGATCCCGTCATCCTCGTTTGCGCCGGGGATGATGTATTTCTTTCAGGTCACGAGGCAAGCCTGTCTCGACCTCGACAGGCCCCGGGGCTCCACCGTCAGCCTTCCACCACCGCTTCTTCCTCCGGTTCGGGCTGGCGCATCAGCAGCGCGACCAGGCGGGCGATGCGCTCGCGCTGTTCGCGGCGGTCGCAGATCTGGTCGAGGGCGCCATGGTCGAGCAGGAATTCGGGACGCTGGAACCCTTCCGGCAGCGTCTCGCGCACGGTCTGTTCGATCACGCGCGGACCGGCGAAACCGATCAGCGCGCCGGGTTCGGCGATATTGATGTCGCCGAGCATCGCGAACGACGCGGACACGCCGCCGGTGGTCGGGTGGGTCATCACCGAGATGTACGGCAGACCCGCCGCGCGCAGGCGCCCGAGCGAAGCGGAGGTCTTGGCCATCTGCATCAGCGAGAACAGGCTTTCCTGCATCCGCGCGCCGCCGCTGGCGGAAAAACAGACGAAGGGTGAGCCGATGTCGCGGGCGCGTTCGGCGCCAAGGGCGAAGCGTTCGCCGACCACCGACCCCATCGAGCCGCCCATGAAAGCGAAGTCGAAAGCAGCCGCCACGATCGGGCGCTGACGGAGCGCGCCTTCCATCACGATCAGCGCATCGCGCTCACCGGTCGCTTTCTGGCTCGACTTGATGCGATCGATGTATTTTTTCTGGTCCCTGAATTTCAGGGGATCGGCCGGACCGAGTTCCGCGCCGATTTCGTGGCCGGCACCGGCATCCAGGAACCCTGCAAGCCGGTCACGGGCGCGGATCGGCATGTGGAAGGCGCATTTCGGACAGACCTCGAGGTTGTCCTCCAGCTCCTGCCGGTACAGCACCGCACCGCAACCATCACATTTCTCCCAGAGCCCTTCGGGCACGCTGCGTTTCCGGGAGGCACCGCTTTCCGTGCGGATGCGAACGGGCATCAGTTTCTTCAGCCAGGACATGCGTTCGAGTGTCGTCTTCAGGTGTGGACAGGGCACAGGCCGGGTCGGCCTGAGCGCTGCAGTCTAGCAAGACTGCAGCGCGCCCTCCGTACGCCGCCGAATGGTAGTGGCTGCCGATGGAAGTAGAGATGCGGCCCGATCAGCCGTCGTCGAGCGCGGCCCGCAGCGGAGCCAGGAAAGCACGGGCGCGCGTTGAAGCATCGGCCGAATCGATCGCTTCGGCCAACGCCGCGACCAGCGCGCTGCCGACAACGACACCCTCGGCCGAACGCGCCATTGCCGCTGCGCTGGCGGCATCCTTGATGCCGAAGCCAGCGACCACCGGCACACCGGCACGGGCGCGGATGGTGTCAAGGCGATCACTGGCATCGCCGGTGTCGAGGCGATCGGCGCCGGTCACCCCGGCATAACTCACGTAGTAAAGATAACCCTCGGCATCGGCGCAGAGCCTGTCCAGACGTTTGTCGGGGGTGGTCGGCGAGGCCAGCAGGATCAGCGACAGTCCGTGCGCCCGCATCGCGATGCGCAGGTCGTCGGCTTCTTCCGGCGGCAGATCGACCACCAGCAGTCCGTCGACGCCGGCCGCAGCGGCTTCTTCGGCGAAACGCGCGTAGCCGCGAATCTCGACCGGGTTGAGATAGCCCATCAGCACCACCGGGGTATGGGCATCCAGCGTGCGGAATTCACGCACCGCTTCGAACACGAACGTCAGCCCGGCGCCGCGCACCAGGGCGCGTTCGGAGCTGCGCTGGATGATCGGGCCGTCGGCCATCGGATCGGAGAACGGCACGCCGAGCTCGATCACGTCGGCGCCGGCTTCGACCAATGCGTGCATCACCGGCACCGTGGCCTCGCGCGAGGGATCGCCTGCGGTCATGAACGGCACCAACGCCTTGCGGCCGGTGGATTTGAGCTGGGCGAAACGGGTGTCGATGCGGTTCATACGTTCATTCGATAGGGTGCGCCTTGGCGCACCGTTGCTTTTCATTCGATACATCGAGGTGCACTGTTTTTTTGAACGATGCACCAAGGCGCGCCCTGTGGTTCTTTTGAACGGTGCGCCAAGGCGCACCCTATGTTCGGAAAATCATGCTCGGAAAATCATGTTCTGGGAAAACGGTGCGCGAGGGCGCACCCTGTTCAGAAGATGATGCCTTCACGCGCCGCGACCGTGTGCACGTCCTTGTCGCCGCGACCGGACAGATTGCACAGCACCAGGCCATCCTTCGGCAACTCGCGGGCGAGCTTCATCGCCTGGGCGATGGCGTGGCTGGATTCCAGCGCCGGCAGGATGCCCTCCGTGCGTGCAAGCAGATGAAAAGCCTCCATCGCCTCGTCATCGGTGATGCCCAGATAATCGGCGCGGCCGCGATCCTTCAGGAACGCATGCTCGGGGCCGACGCCCGGATAATCGAGACCGGCCGAGATCGAATGGGTCTCGATGATCTGGCCATCGTCGTCGCACAGCACGTAAGTACGGTTGCCGTGGAGCACGCCGGGACGGCCTGCCGCCAGCGACGCGGCGTGATGGCCCGATGCGATGCCCTCGCCCGCCGCTTCGGCGCCGACCAGACGCACGCCGGCATCGTTGAGAAAAGCATGGAAGATGCCGATGGCGTTGCTGCCGCCGCCGACGCAGGCAGTAACCACATCGGGCAGACGACCGTAATCGGCCAGCATCTGCGCGCGTGCTTCGCGTCCGACCACGGCGTTGAAATCACGAACCATGCGCGGATACGGGTCGGGGCCAGCAACGGTGCCGATGATGTAGAACGTGTTGTGCACATTCGTCACCCAGTCGCGCATCGCTTCGTTCAGCGCGTCCTTGAGCGTGGCCGAACCGCTGGTCACCGGCACCACGGTCGCACCGAGCAGCTTCATCCGGTAAACGTTGATTTTTTGGCGTTCGATGTCGGTCGCGCCCATGTACACCACGCATTCCAGGCCGAGTCGCGCGGCCACCGTGGCCGACGCCACGCCGTGCTGGCCCGCGCCGGTTTCGGCGATGATCCGTGGCTTGCGCATGCGGCTGGCGAGCAGCGCCTGGCCGATGGTGTTGTTGATCTTGTGCGCGCCGGTGTGGTTGAGGTCTTCGCGCTTGAGCAGGATGCGCGCGCCGCCGACTTTCGCGCTCAGCCGCTCGGCGTGGTAGATCGGGCTCGGACGGCCGACGTAATGCTTCAGATCGCGATCGAACTCGGCGATGAATGCGGGATCGACCCGGGCCGTGTCGTAAGCCGCCGCCAGTTCCTGCAGCGGGCCGATCAGGGTCTCGGCGACGAAGCGGCCGCCGAAGCGGTCGAAATGCCCCTCGGCGTTCGGAAAGGCGTTGTAGTCGGTGTGCGTGTCGAGCATGGGGATATCGCCGCGTGATGAAGGAATGCGCCAAGCATCCGAGCCACTGCGCGCAGCGCTACAGGATACCGTCTGCGCGCCTGACTTCCGCCACGAATCGCCGCATCCGCTCATGATTTTTCACGCCCGGCGCGCTTTCGATGCCACTGGAGACATCGACGCCCCAGCAGCCGGTGGCGCGGATCGCCTCGAACACGTTGTCCGGGTGCAATCCACCCGCGAGCAGATACGGTCGCGGGCAATCCGCAGGGATGCGCGACCAGTCGAAGGTGTGGCCGCTGCCGCCCGCCTGGCCACGGGCGTTGCTGTCGAACAGGAAGCCTGCGGCGCGCGGGTAGTCGCGCCGCAGCGAAGCAGCATCGATACCGACATCGCCGCCCATGGCGATGGCTTTCAGGTATGGCAGGCCGAAACCGGCGCAGAACGCATCGTCCTCGCCGCCATGGAACTGCAGCCAGGTCGGCCGCACTGTCGCGATGCTGTCGCGCACGGTGTCCGCATCGTTGTCCATGAACAGCGCGACGGTATCGACGAATGGCTGCAGCGTATGCCGGAGCGCGGCGGCGGCTTGCGGAGACACCCGGCGCTTGCTCCGCTCGGCGAACACGAATCCGATGGCATCGACGCCGAGCGCGCAGGCTTCGGCGAGGTCTTCGGCGCGCGTCAAACCGCAGAATTTGATCCGGGTGCGACGCAGGTCAGGCATCGAGCAGCACTTCTTCAGGCAGCGGCCATTCGCGTGGATAACGCGGGCCGATCAAGACCAATCCCTGCGCGAACGCGGTCGGACCCGCGACGCTGCGATCGCGAGCCGCCAGCAATTCGCCCATCCACGTTTCCGGGCGCTCGCCGGCTCCGATCATGAGCAAAGAACCCACGATATTGCGGACCATGTGATGCAGGAACGCATTGGCCTGCACGGTCACCGTGACGATGTCGCCTTCGCGTTTGACTTCGATGAACTGCAGGTGCCGTCGCGGATGCGAGGCCTGGCAGTGGACGGTGCGGAAGCTGGTGAAATCCTGCTCGCCCAGCAGGCTTTGCGCCGCGCGGTGCATCGCGTCGGCATCCAGCCTGCGGCGCTCCCAGGCCAGATATTGCCTGCCCAGCGCGGGCCGCACCTGATGATTCAGCAGGCGGTAGCGATAGCGCCGCGCACGCGCCGAAAACCGGGCATTGAATTCGTCGCTCACCGGCACGCACCAGCGCACGCGCATCGCGGGCGGCAGACGCGTGGTCGTGCCCAGGACCCACGCGCGCGGGTCGCGCCGCGCGTCGCTGTCGAAATTCACCACCTGGCATTCGGCATGCACGCCTGCGTCGGTGCGCCCGGCGCAAATCACTTCGACCGGATGACTGGCGACCCCCGACAACGCGTCTTCGAGCGTGACCTGCAGCGTACGCGGCCCACCCACCTGGCCGTAAGGCGTGAGCCGCTGCCATCCTTTGAAATTGCTGCCGTCGTATTCGACGCCAAGGGCATATCGCATCGACAGATCCCGGATGGGCGTCAGCCCAGTTCCCGCAGCAGTTGTTCGGCCTGGCGGCGCACGCCGACGCTGTCGCCGCGGGTCGCCACTTCCTGCAGCAGGCTGCGCGCGGTGTCGCGGTCGCCCATGTCGAGATAGGCGCGGGCCAGATCGAGGCGCCCCTGACCGGGAGGTGCCGGATTGAGCGGACCGACTTCGAAATCGCCGGAATGCCAGGTCGGCACGCCGCGCGTGGGCGGTACGGGCGTCTCGGCCTCCGGCTCGGCCGGTTTGGCGAGACGGTTCCATGCCGGCTCGACCGGCAGGGGTTCCGGCTGCGGCGGGAGCTCGTCTTCGACGAATGCGCCCTGCATTTCCGGGTCGGCATCCGCAGAACCGTGCATGACCGGGGCGGGACGCTGGCGATCCGGCTTGCCGGCATCCGCAACCGCCTGACGCCGGCGCAACCACCATCCGACCAGCAGACCGATCACCAGCACGCCCGCACCGACACCCAGCCATGGCCCGAGATTCGCGGGCGCCTTGGTGTCGGGCGTCTTGGCGTCGGCCGCCTGGGTGGTGGCGAGGCGCTGCTGCGCCGCCGCCAGTTCGCTGTCCTTGAGCGCGACCAACTGGTCCTGCTGCTGTTTCAGCTGTTCGAGCTCGGCGACGCGCGCCTTCAGCTCCTGGACTTCCGCGTCGCGCGCGACCAGTGTTTCTTTGGTCTGCTGCAGTTCCTGTTGTCGCAACATCTCGCCCTCACCACCGGCGCTGACGCCGGATCGCGTTCCTGCTCGCCGCGCGTCGCTGGCCGACGGCGGAACAATTTCGAGT
>JBAQRU010000300.1:0-8069 GCA_049296025.1 Lysobacteraceae bacterium
GGCGTGGACCGTGTCGCTGGATGCGGATGCCGAAGACAAACCGCGCGACTTCATCGGCCGCGCTGCGCTCGAAGCGCAGAAGGCCGCCGACGCGTCGCGGCGGATGGTCGGTCTGGTGATGGACGAAAAAGGCGTGCTGCGTCACGGCCAGACCGTACTCACCGCTGCCGGCGACGGTGAAATCCTCTCCGGCACCTTCTCGCCGACGCTGGGCAAGGCGATTGCGTTCGCGCGCGTGCCGGCCGGCGACCTTGGCGAGGTGCGCGTCGACATCCGCGGCAAGGCGGTACCCGTGCGCGTCGTCAAGTTTCCGTTCGTGCGCGACGGCAAAGCGCAGGAAAGTATTTGATCCGCGCCGCCACGCTTCTACACTAGTCATGTCCGTCCCTTTCCACCGCCAACCCCTGCGGAGCCCACGATGAGCGAGATCCCCGGCGACCTGAAATTCCTGAAGTCCCACGAGTGGGCCCGCGTCGAAGGCGACGGCAAGATCACCGTGGGCATCTCCGATCATGCCCAGGGCCTGCTCGGCGATCTGGTCTACGTCGAACTGCCGAACGTCGGCGACCGCATCGAAGTCTGCAACGCCTGCGCCGTGGTCGAGTCGGTGAAGGCCGCATCCGACGTGTATGCGCCGATCAGCGGCACGATCACCGCGGTCAACGTCGCGCTGGCCGACAAGCCGGAGACCATCAACGAGGATGCCTACGGCGAAGGTTGGCTGTTCGTGGTCGAGGCCGAAGACAACGACCAGCTCAACGATCTGCTCGCGCCGGACGACTACGCGGAACTGCTGGAAGAAGACGGTCACTGAGCCCGCATTGCCGCGAACGCCAGCCTCTTCCGCTGCGCGCCCCGCACTCCGAAGCCGCTCGTGTTGTCCGCGAGCGGCTTTTTCTTTGCGTGGCCGTCGGCGGGCGGGCGAGGAAATTCACGTCCTCCGCGATGCGGTGTCGGATCCGCTCGCGATGCGAATCCGGAACGTGGCGTGCCTCTGCACGGGCGCCGTTCGCGTGCCCGAATGCGTCGCAATCCACCTCTCGACACCGTCTCGACACGTGCGATGCGTCGCTTCGGCACCGCGAAACGTGTCGAAAAGTTCGCGCACTTTCGCGCAATCGGGGTTGTGCGACACGAAAAATCGACCATTCGACGAATGGACGAAAGCGCTGCGTTCACTCGCCGGCACGTGTGTCGGATGCGCATCGTCGTCATCGTCTGCGATCGGCGCGGAAACGCGGTGCGCGCCGCATGCCGCAAATAAAACCTCTGGAAAAAAGATGTTTTTTCCGCGCGCGCCGATCGACGGGTGCGCCGGGTGCACGTGATCCAACGGAGCGCTTGCGCCGATCGACGGTGCGAGCGCTGCGGCGTGGAGGTGCGTCGCGGGATTTTTTTTCGCGCGGGGTGTTGACAGTGGAAAAAAGCGTGATTAGGTTTCGCCCCAAGTGTCGCCATAGCAGAAGTGAGTGAGTCGGATCAAGACGAAAACGCGAAGCGCAAACGGATCTTCCTCCCGGACCTCCATTCCGGCGGAAGCGGGCTTCGTCTCCTCCGCGAAAAACAGCGACGCAGCGCAATGCGCCAGCCCGTATCGCCGAGCCCGCGACCTTGCCGGTCACGGGTTTTCTGTTGCCCCGCGTGGATGCGCGTCGCGATGGAGCGGGCAGGCGATGGTTGCGGGCGCAACGAATATCCGGGTCTCGCAGCAGTCGCGAGTCCGGCAGGAATCCGTACCGGCTTGCCTTGCGCGCCGGCGGTGGAAGGCGGGTCCGACTCCCGCAATCCGGTTGTTGACTGGGCCGTAATATCCAATGCAAGTTCACTGACGAGGAGCCATCCCATGGCTGTTAAAAAAGCTGCAAAGAAAACCGCGAAGAAAGCGGCGAAGAAAACCGTGAAGAAAGCCGCCAAGAAGGCCGTCCGCAAGACCGCCAAGAAGGCTGCCAAGAAAGCCACGAAGAAGGTCGCCAAGAAGGCTGCCAAGAAGACCGTGAAGAAGGCTGCCAAGAAGGCCGCCAAGAAAACCGCGAAGAAGGCTGCCAAGAAAGTAGCCAAGAAGCCGGCCAAGAAAGCTGCCAAGAAGACCGCGAAGAAGGCCGCCAAAAAAGCTGCCAAGAAGCCGGCCAAGAAGGCTGCCAAGAAGGTCGCAAAAAAAAAGGCTAAGAAAGCTGTGAAGCGCACCAAGAAGGCTGCGCCGGACACCATGCCGGCAGCACCCGCGCCGATGCTGTAATTCAGCAACACCCCGATTAGCGGTATCCGAAACTCCCTCTCCGCGTGCCCAGGCGGAGAGGGAGTTTTTTTATGGGCGAACGCCCAAGCACAGCACAGAGACCGCGGCTTCGTACGCCCGCCTCTGCGCTAGGATGTGATCCGGTCCCAAGCTCCGGAGGTCGTCATGTCGATCCTGAAACGGTTGCTCGTCGCGCTGCTGCTGCTCGTGGGTGTGGTGATCGCAGGCGGCTTCGCGTTGCCGGCCACTACCCATGTCGAACGTTCCGTCAGCATCGCCCGCCCGCCGGCGGAGGTGTTCGCGATGCTCAATTCCTATCGCCGTTTCAACGAATGGTCGCCGTGGCATGGTCTCGACCCCAAGACCGCCTACACCTACGAAGGCCCTGCCAAAGGCGTCGGTGCCGGGATGCGCTGGTCCAGCGAGCAGTCCAATGTCGGCAAGGGCAGACAGACGATCATCGCAAGCGTGGCGAACGAGACCGTCGGCACCCGGCTCGAATTCGATGGGCAGAACGATGCGCTTGCGACGTTCACGCTGACGGCGGAAGGCGACGGCACCCGGGTCGTCTGGTCGTTCGATACCGAGCACGGCAAGAATCCGGTCTCGCGCTGGTTCGGTCTGATGCTCGATCGCTGGGTCGGTGGCGATTTCGCGCGCGGACTGGCGAAACTCAAGACCGTGCTGGAAAGCAGCGCGCCGGACAGCGGCAACGGCTGAGCGCGTTGCCGCAGCATCAGCTGCAGCAGAATCAGTTGGAAGAACACAAGCCAAGCGCGCCGCGCGGGCGTGATTACTCAGGCTTTGCGTTCGACATCGATGCTTCCACGCCGCCGCTCGATGCGGGCGGTTCCGGCAACGCCGGCAGTCCCTGCGCGTACAGACCTTCCTCCAGCGGCTCCGGTTCGGTATCGAGCCAACGCTGCGGCGTCACGCCGATGGCGCGGTCGAGAATCGTCGGCAGCAGCCCCGATGGTGCTGCGCTGTTGGCGTTCCAGAGGATCGCCACGCCGAGGTCGCGCTCGGGCATCAGCGCGATCACGCCGCGATAGCCCTGCACGGCGCCGCCGTGAAAGACCACGCGATGGCCCACGTAGTCGTAGACGCGCCAGCCGAGGCCGTAGCCTGCGGAGTTCAGGCGGTCGCGGCGCCACTGCGAACCGCGCGTCTCGCCGGGGGTGTCGATCAGAGGCGCATGCAGCGTCGCCAGCAGCGAGCCCGACAGCACGTCGGGACGGTAGCCGCCTTGGGCGAGCAGCCACTGCGCCATGTCGCTGATGCTGGCGTTGACGCCCGCAGCGGGCGCGACGCGATAGTAGGTGGGCTTGGGCATGACCGCGGTCCAGCCGCGTTTGCCGCGGATGTGCGGCTTCGCCCAGCGCGTGCTGGCAGCGATGCCCTCCAGTCCGTAGCTGGCATCGGTCATGCCCAGCGGTTTGAACAGCCGTCGAGCGACGACCTGATCGAACGGAAGGCCGCTGGCGCCCTGGACCACGTCGCCGATCAGGCTGTAGGCGATGTTCTGATAGGCGTAGCACTCGCCCGGCGCGCACTTCATCGGCGCGTACGCGATCTTCTGCACCAGTGCGGGATATTCGGCGTAGCCCTCCAGATCGCGATCGAACGCATTGCTGCCAATGCCGACGCGATGACTCAGCACATCGGCCACGTCGAGTTGCAGGGTGGCCTGCGGTTCGGAGAGTTGCAGCGTCGGGTAGTAGTCGACGATGCGGCTGTCCCAGCGCAGCTTGCCGTCGGCGATGAGCATCGCGGTGGCGGTGGAGGCGAATGACTTGGACAACGAGGCGAGCCTGAACACGGTATGCGCGTCGACGGTTTCCGGCTGGCCTACATCGGTGACGCCGTAGCCGCGCGCGCTGACGACATGTCCGCCCTGCACGATCGCCATCGCCAAGCCCGGCACTTTTTGTCCCGCGACGAGGCTCTCGGCCAGCTTTTCGAATTCATGGACATCGAAGTTGGCGGCGATCGGCTGGATCTGCAGACCGGCCCCGGGATACACGCGCGCCATCGTCGCTTTCGGCGAATACACGCTGCCGAAATTGCCCGGCAGCGGGCCGTTCGCGCCTGTGGTGTTCCAGCGCAGCGGCGTCTGTGCCGACAGTCCGGCCGCCAGCGGCAAGAGCATCGTCACCAGGCCGGTCTGGCACGCCAGGAGGACGGCGCGGGTCCGGACGGAGCGACGCAATCCGCTATGTCGACCGCTGTGCCGAGTCTTGTCTTTCATCGCGAGCCACCCCTGCGTATGCTTCGCCTGCGGGTCAGTTGGTGAGGAAGTGTCCGATCCGCCTGCCTGTCGCCAACAACGTTTCGGTAACTAACGTATTGGTAACCAACGTATCGGTTGATATCGCCTCCGGGTCTTCGGGCCGATCATAGCGCCTGTTCCGTCTTTTGCATGAACAAGGGGAGATTCGATGCTTATTTTGTTGATCCTGCTCGCAATTCTCGTGGCTACCGCGTTCTGGGCCATCGCGGTCTACAACGGTCTGGTCACGTCCAGGAACGGCTACAAGAACGCATTCGCCCAGATCGACGTTCAGCTGCAGCGGCGATTCGACCTGATCCCCAACCTCGTCGAGACCGCCAAGGGCTACCTCAAGCACGAGCGCGAGACCCTCGATGCGGTGATCTCGGCGCGCTCCGCCGCGCAGTCGGGACTGACCGCAGCCAAGGCCAACCCGGGCGATCCCGAATCGATGGCGACGCTCGCCGCCGCGCAGGGCCAGCTCAACGCCGGGCTGGGCCGCCTGCTCGCCATCGCGGAGGCCTACCCGGACCTCAAGGCCAACCAGAACATGATGCAGCTCACCGAAGAACTGACCAGCACCGAGAACAAGGTCGCGTTCGCGCGGCAGGCGTTCAACGATGCGGTGATGGCCTTCAACAACCGGCGCGAAGTGTTTCCGTCCAGCATGATCGCCGGCATGTTCAATTTCGCCGCCGCTGCGCAGCTCGCGATTCCGGCCGACAAGCCCGAAATGCGCGATGCGCCGAAGGTGCGGTTCTGAGCGCAGCGCAACGCAACGGTCGACACGGTACCCGGTACGCGGATGGCGTCGAGCTGTCCGCGCATCCGGCGTTCGCCGCCCGCGCATTTTCTCCTCCCGGATCACCGAGCTCGTCGCGGACATGAATTTCTTCGAACATCAGGCGGCTGCGCGCAAGGCCTCCACCCGACTGGTACTGCTTTTCGTTCTGGCGGTGATCGGGATCGTGTGCGCGGTCGATGTCGCGGTCCTGATCGCCATCGCCTCGCGGGACGAAAGCACGCCGGCGCAGACTGCGGTGATGTTGATCTTCTCTTCGGTGGTCACGGTCGCGATCATCGGCCTGGGTTCGATGTACCGCATCGCCAGCCTGCGCGGCGGCGGTGAGACGGTGGCGCAGCAGATGGGCGGCGTGCCGGTGCCCGAGCAGACGCGCGACCCGCAGCTGCGCCGGCTGCGCAACGTGGTCGAAGAGATCGCGATCGCATCCGGCGTGCCGATGCCGAAACTCTATGTCCTGGAACACGAGGCGGGCATCAATGCCTTCGCCGCCGGCTATTCGCCGTCCGATGCGGTGGTCGCGGTCACCCGCGGCGCGCTGGAACGGCTCAACCGCGACGAGCTGCAGGGCGTGATCGCCCACGAATTCAGCCATATCCTCAACGGCGACATGCGCCTGAACATTCGTCTGATCGGCGTGCTGTTCGGCATCCTGATGATGGCGATCATCGGCCGCAAGATTCTCGAGCACGGCCGCTTCGGCGGTCGCGACAAAGGTGCTGGCGCGGCATTGGTCGCGGCATTGGTGGCGATGGCCATCGGTTATCTCGGCCTGTTCTTCGGACGCATGATCAAGGCGGGCGTCAGCCGCTCGCGCGAGATGCTCGCCGACGCTTCGGCGGTGCAGTTCACGCGCCAGACCGTCGGGCTTGCGGGCGCGTTGAAGAAGATCGGCGGCGTTGGCGATGGCGCCAAACTCGAACATGCCGGCGATGCCGAAGAAGTCAGCCACATGCTGTTCGGCGACGGTGTCGGCCTCAGCGGTTTGTTCGCCACCCATCCGCCGTTGTTGGATCGGATCCAGGCGCTGGATCCCAGCTTTCGCAAAGACCAGCTTGCGACTTTGCATCAGCGCTGGCTGAGTCAGCCGCCGAACGGTCTGGAAGAAGATGCGCGACTTGGACTGGTCGATGGAGATGCCTCGCGGCTGCCGGGATCGGAAGCCGAATTCATCGTCAGCCCGCCGATGGTGGTCGCCCAGGTCGCGCATCCGGCGGCGGACGACTATCGCCGCGCCGATGCGATCGTCTCGACGATTCCGGAACCGCTGCGCACGCTGGCATCGAGCCGCGACGACGTGGTGCCGCTGATGCTGGCGCTGCTGCTCGACGACGATGACTCGGTGCGTGGCAAGCAGCACACCGAGGTCGCTGCACGGCTCGGTCGCGAGATCGCGGTACTGACCGACGCATTGCGCAGCGAACAACTTGGTGCGCTGCATCCGATGCAGCGTCTGCCCTTGGCGGCGCTGGCGTTCCCGGTGCTGCGTCTGCGCCCGCGCCCGGAGCTCAACGTGGTGCTCGATACGCTGCACGCCGTGGTCAATACCGACGGTCATGTGTCGGTGTTCGAGTATTGCCTCGGCACGTTGTTGCAGCACCAGTTGCGCGAATCGCTCGATCCGTCAAGGCACGCGCAGTTCGGTCGTCACAAGATCGCTACCGCCAAGCGTGAAGCAGCGATCTTGCTGGCATTGGTCGCCCAGGCCGGCCACGACAACCCCCACGATGCGCTGCGCGCCTATCTCGCTGGCCTGCAGCGCGTGCTGCCGCACGAACACCTCGACTACGCGCCACCGCCGGAGGGCGTGCTCGCGCTGGAAGCGGTATGGCCGGTGCTCAACAGCTTGAACCCCGCCGCCAAGCAGGCGATGGTCGAAGCCGTCACCGCCGCTGTCGGTCACGATGGCCGCATCAGCGTGAGCGAAGCCGAACTGCTGCGCACCGTCTGCGGCGTGATGCACTGCCCGCTACCGCCGATGTTGGAGCGCGGTTAGGTCGGGCTTGGGTTCGACAACGCGGACGCCAGTTCGCGACGCACGCCCAATGAACAATTGCAGCCGCGTCAGGCGCTCAGCCCACGGCACCGGGCACGATTCGCTTCAGGAATCCGCTGAGGCCCGAATCGTCTTCATCGTCCACGAAATCCCGGAACTCGCCGGCATCGTAGAACCGGCCGTAGCAGAACTTGCAGCTCTCGAAGCGGATATGCGGCTGGTGCGGGTCGACCATGTGGATCAGTGGATAGTGATCGCAGGCCGGGCAGAGCAGGGTGACCGGCGCGGGTGCGGTCGGGTCGAAGAATTCGTCTTTGATTGGCGGTGCGGGTTCGGTCAGGTCGATCTGTTCGGCTTCATCGCGCAGTTGCTCGTGCGCCATGAGCTCGAACCACATGCCGTTGCAGCCTTCGCAGCGGTGGACGGGTTCGTCGAGTCCGTCGAGAAGATGCATCGAGGCGTTGCATTTGGGGCATTGCATGGGTGGCGGCCGGTGTCGGTGGACAAGAACCGTCATTTTGCCGGAGCACGGCGATGTCGTCTCCCTTGCGTTTTCAGTCGCCCAGCAGTTTCACGAATCGTGCCGCGCCGTCCGAAAACCCGCAGGCGCGGTAGAAGGCGTGGGCTTCGGTACGATGGCTGGCGCTGGTGACTTCCAGCCGCGCAGCGCCGCCGACGCGCGCACGGTGCTCGGCATCGCGCAGCAGCAGGCGGCCCAGGCCGTGGCCCTGCGCTGCCGTCGACACCACCAGCGCGGTGACCCGGC
>JBAQRU010000301.1:0-2018 GCA_049296025.1 Lysobacteraceae bacterium
CGATGGCGGCGGCAGCCCCGGCTGGGCCGCCGCCCGCGATCGCGGCATCGTAAACGTTTGCGCGCATGCGTCAGTCGTCGTGCCGGCGATGATGCCGGACCGGCAACGGCGCCTGCTGCGCCTCCTCGTGGCTTGCGAAATTGGCCGCCTGCGGCAGCGGTCGCGACTTCGGATGCGCCTTGAGATTGACCTCGTCGGTCAATGCCACCTTCAACATCGGCTTGGCCTGCGCGGCCGTGCTCATGCTGGAGGCCTCCGCCGGATCCACGTCGGGTCCGTACGACGCCACCATCATCGTCTCCGGGAACGCGGCATCGCCTGCCACGCCGGGGCGCACTTCGACCAGCCCCATCGAACCGTAGATCCGCACCATCTGTTCCATCTGTCCGGCGGTGGTGCCGTGCAGCGGTTTGTTCCAACTGGTGCGATTCGAGAACGCTTCGATACGTCGCGCCATCGGCTGCGCCGGGTCGATGACGATGGCGTAATCGTCGGCGGTCAACACATGGTTCGGCACCCGGGCCGGCCAGAACGTCGGTGCGAACGGGTCGTACGCGGTGTCGTAACCGGCGCGGCAGAATGCCGTATCGGCCTGCCACGGCAGGCCCATCCAGCGATTGATGTCGCCCGGAGCCTGCGCATGCAGCGGGCCTTTCGCCGAAAGCACCGTCGCCTGATCGAGCGTCTTGCCGTAGTTCGGCGCTTTCACGCCCTCGGGCCGCAGGCGGATCCGGAACGGCTTGTGATACAGGGTCAGATGCCGCATCGGCCAGGTCATTTCGCAGCCGGGATGGAAGGCATCGGCAAGGCAGAACTCCAGCGCGGCGCGATCGAGCATCGCCGGCTGCTGCGCCAGCGGCACTTTGTCGATGCTGGCCGGCGGTGCCTTGGCCGGATCCCAGTCGGATCGGAAGTCGCCGCTCATCCAGCGCTGCAGGATGTCGTACTGGGTCTGGCTGACGCTCGCGTTCTGGCGTGGGCTGTCGCCGGCCGGCACTTCCATCGCATCGCCGTAGACCCACGGCCAGGGCAACTGGTTGCCGTCGGGCGGATTCGGCGGACGGAAACTGTTGAACACCTGGCGCCGCAGCTCGGCGTTGGGGTCGTACTGTCCGTCGGGCACATTCGCCGACAACTGCGCGATGAAAGCGGCGTTCTCGAAATCGTAGCGGCCGTTGTGGCCGAACAGGGTCGCGAAGCCCTGGTTCACCCACTGCAGGCCCGACAGCCGCTGCAGGATCGGATAGACATCGTCGGCGAACGAGATCTCCGCAGGCGCCTGCATCCAGCCGGCCTGCACGTACAGGTCGTAGAGCAGGTCGTACATGGTCCGCTCGGATTTCACCTGCGGCGCGTAGTTCGGCGGCGCGCTGACCACCCATGCCGATTCCACCGGGATACTGCGGCCTTCGATGTTCACCGTGGCCGAGACCGGCCCGTCGCAGGTGTCGTCGTACCAGTCGTCGGCATTGATGAAACTGTTGGGGTCGTTGGCGTTGAAGATCGTCGCGCCCGAGGGCGAAGCGGACACGCCGTGACCACCGAGGAACAGCAGCCGGCCGCTGGCGTCGGTCTGCAGTTCGCCGATCTTCACCGGCACGCCGGTGAACGCGCCCGAGCACATCACCGACGCGGTGTTCTTGCCGGCGATGGTGCGCGGGCCGGGATCGATCGCCAGCGTATCGCGCGCAGCGACTTTCGCATTGCGCAAAGGCACGACGACCGCAGCGGCCTCCGGGATATCCATCGCGATCTGCCATTGGTACCAGGCGGCCTTGCGATTGGCGACGTGCACCGACCAGAGGATGTCGGCGGAATCGGCGGTCAGTTCGCGGACGATCTCGCCCGCCGCGTTGTAACCGTAGATGCGGAACTGCGCGGCTTCGCGCTTGAGCGCGCCGGTCGCGTCGCGATAGAAGCCGGCCGGCTGCGGCGCGGGATCGGCGACCTGCGGGCCGACGTAGTACGCATCGACGCTGTTGCCGACCCGCGCGATGCCGATCGCCGGATGGATCGCG
>JBAQRU010000302.1:0-5517 GCA_049296025.1 Lysobacteraceae bacterium
ACACCCTGAAACTCGCTGGCCAGGTCCATGGGCATGCGGGCAAGCTGTCCGCCGGAACACTGAAGCGCGGCGACCGCGTCCTGGGTTCCGTCGATGCCGCGCGGCGCGGCGCCACCATCCTCAACCACAGCGCCACCCATCTGCTGCATGCGGCGCTGCGCAGCGTGCTGGGTACTCATGTGACCCAGAAGGGCTCGCTGGTCGCGCCAGACCGCCTGCGCTTCGATTTCGCGCATTTCCAGGCGATGACCGCTGCGGAGCTGGCCGGGATCGAACGTCTGGTCAACGTCGAGATCCGCGCCAACAGCGAAGCCGAAGTGCGTCACATGGGCATGCAGGAAGCGCTGGATTTCGGCGCGATGGCGCTGTTTGGCGAGAAATACGGCGAAAACGTCCGTGTCCTGCGCATGGGAGAGACCTCGACCGAGCTGTGCGGCGGTACCCACGTGGCCCGTACCGGCGACATCGGCTTGTTCAAGATCGTCTCCGAGGGAGGCATCCAGGCGGGCGTGCGCCGGATCGAGGCCGTGACCGGGCAGGGTGCGCTGGATCACATCGCTGCGGAGGAGCGCCGGCTCGATGAGGCGGCCGACCTGCTGGGCGGCAATCCGGCCGAAATCGGCGACAAACTGCGCGCGCTGCTCGATCGCCAGAAAAAACTGGAACGCGAGTTGGAAGGCCTGAAAGCCAAGGCAGCCAACGCCGCCGTGGCCGATCTGGCGGCCACGGCGGTCGAGATCGGCGGAATCCGGGTGCTGGCTGCCCGTGTCGAAGGTCTGGATGCGAAGGCGTTGCGCGATGCTGTCGACAATCTGAAACAGCAACTCCGTGACGCGGTCGTACTGCTCGCCGGGGCTGCCGATGGTAAGGTAGCGCTCATTGCGGGTGTGAGCGGCGCAGCTCTGGGGTCGATCAAGGCCGGGGAGCTGCTGGCGCACGTCGCCGGACAGATCGGGGGCAAAGGCGGTGGCCGGCCCGATATGGCCCAAGGTGGTGGGGAAGATGGCCCCAACTTGCGCATTGCACTTGAAGGCATTCAGGAATGGGTGAGCGGGCGGCTGCGTTCCGGGGCATGACCTTCGGCGCTTCCCGTTTACATGCAACTCCGGTTATTCTTATCCATTGCGTTCGCGACACAGGTTCCACCCCCGATTGATCGAGTCGCGAAACAACGACAGGGTGCCGACGAGGGGGACGTCGGCCATTGGAGACATGCAATGCTTATCTTGACTCGCCGGGTTGGCGAAACTCTGATGATCGGTGACGAGGTCACCGTGACGGTCCTCGGAGTGAAGGGCAACCAGGTGCGTATTGGAATCACGGCACCGAAAGACGTCGCGGTACATCGCGAAGAAATTTACCAGCGTATCCAGCGCGGCGAAGGCCACAACCCGAATTCGGGTTTGCCGCAGGGCGACTGAGCCAGTATCCTTTTCATCACGCACAACATCGCGTCGACGGAGAGTTGCCCGAGAGGCCGAAGGGGCTCCCCTGCTAAGGGAGTATGGGGTCAAAAGCTCCATCGAGGGTTCGAATCCCTCACTCTCCGCCATTTTTTCGCGTTTCGTACCGCTGGTTTTTGCAGCGGTATGTGGCACGTGACGATGGATGATCGACATGATGGATGTTCGACGCGAGCGCAGGATTGACCAAACCGATCAGAATTGGCACAATTCCGCTTCTGCACCATGCGCCCGTAGCTCAGTTGGATAGAGCACCAGGCTACGAACTTGGGGGTCGGGAGTTCGAATCTCTCCGGGCGCACCATCTGCATGAAAAAGCCGGCACTCGTTGCCGGCTTTTTTATTGTTCAGAATTCCCCTTCTTTTCCAGGGTTTCAGGGTGCGTTTTCCTGCATTCGCTTGCGCAGCGATAGCGGACGCATGTCAGTCCAGACTTCTTCGATGTGTCGCAGGCAGGCGGCCTTGTCGCCGCTGAAGCCTGCATCATTCCAGCCGAGCGGCAATTCGCGATCCGCAGGCCAGATCGAATACTGTTCTTCGTGATTGATCACGACGCGATAAGCGCGGGTGTCTTCGGTATCCATTGCAATCTCGATCTCCGTATTGCGATCGTCGGTTGTGTCTCGCCCTGGTTTGGGCGACGGCTCCGTATTCCTGTACTCGTGAATCCGGCTTTCAGTCGAGGAACTGCAGTTTCGCGAGTTGCGCGTACAGCCCGCCCTGCGCCAGCAGTTCTTCGTGCGTGCCTTCGGCCACGATTCGGCCCTTGTCCATGACCACGATGCGGTCGGCCTTGAGGATGGTGGCGAGGCGATGCGCGATCACCAGCGTCGTGCGTCCGCGCATCAGGTTTTCCAACGCATGTTGCACTGCGCGTTCGCTCTGCGCATCGAGCGCCGAGGTCGCTTCGTCGAGCAGCAGGATCGGCGCATCCTTCAATAGCGCGCGCGCGATCGCGATGCGCTGCTGTTGCCCGCCCGACAGACGCACGCCACGTTCGCCGAGTTCCTCGTCGTAGCCTTTGGGCAGCGCGTTCAGGAATTCGTGCGCTTCGGCCGAACGTGCGGCGGTTTCGACCTCGGCATCGCTCGCTTCCAGACGACCGTAGCGGATGTTGTCGCGCGCGCTGGTCGCGAACAGCGTCGGCTGCTGCGGCACCAGCGCGATGCGTTCGCGCAGCGCGACCGGGTCGCAGTCGCGCACGTCGATGTCGTCGAAGGTGATGCGCCCACTCTGCGGGTCGTGAAAGCGCAGCAGCAGCGAGAACACGGTGCTCTTGCCCGCGCCGGAGGGCCCGACCAGGGCGACGGTCTCGCCGGGCTTCACGCGCAGGTCGAAATCCTCGAGTGCCGGCATTTCCGGGCGCATCGGGTAGTGGAAAGCCACGTGCTCCAGTCGCACCTCGCCACGCAGCGGTTTGGGCAAGGACGCTGGATTCGCGGGGGCGACGATTCCGGCGGTTTCCTGGATGAGTTCGCCGATGCGGCCCATGCCGCCGGCCGCGCGCTGCAGTTCGTTCCAGACTTCGGCCAATGCAGCCACCGACCCGCCCGCGAACAGCGCGTACAGCACGAACTGGATGAGGGTGCCGGCGGTCATGCGATGTGCGATCACATCGTGCGCGCCGGACCACAGCACCAGGGTGATCGCACCGAAGAACAGCATGATTGCGGTGGCGGTCACCACGGCCTGTACGCTGATCCGCTTCGTCGCCGTTCGTACGGCGATCTGCACTGCGGTGTCGAAACGCCCGCGTTCGTAGACTTCGCGTGCATGCGCCTGCACCGTGCTGACTGCGCCGAGCGTCTCGGTGGCCAGCGCATTGGCGTCGGCGATGCGATCCTGACTATCGCGCGAGACATTCTGCATCCAGCGCCCGCCGATCACCATCGGCAACACCGCCAGGGGGATGCCGATCAATGCCCACGATGCCAGCCGCGGGCTGGTGATGAACAGCATGGCCAGCGAGCCGATCACGGTGATGCTGCTGCGCAGCGCCACCGACATGCTGCTGCCGACCACGCCACGGATCAGTTCGACGTCGGCGGTCAGTCGCGACACCAGTTCGCCACTGCGGTTGCGCTCGTGGAATCCGGCGTCGAGTCCGATCAGGTGCGCGTACAGCCGTTCGCGCATATCGGCGACCACGCGCTCGCCCAGCAGCGAAATGAAGAAGAAACGTGCCGCAGTGCTCATCGCCAGGATCAGCGCGACCACGAACAGCAGCAGGAAGGCGTGGTCGATATCGCTGCCGCTGCCGCTGCGGAAGCCTTCGTCGATCATGGTCTTGATCGCGAGCGGGAAGCTCAGCGATGTGGCTGAAGACACCATCAGCGCGAGCAGCCATGCAAGAAAGAGCACGTAGTGCCGCTTCATGAAAGGCCAGAGCGCGCGCAGCGTGCCGATGGGGGCTTTGGGGGGAGTCGGGTCCATGTGGCTCATAGCTCTGTTCGTCGAGAGAAGGGGGCACCGCGCGCTCGTCCGCGCGTCTCTGGGGACCCCGCGTTCAACCCGGCGTTGTAAATCGCACCCGGTCACGGGTGGCGTCGCGGAGGCGGGTTTTCAAGTCGTCGATGCGATCTGCCGGCAAACGGATGCGCAAAGTGACCCCGTCGGTATCGAAACGTTCGTCGGATTTGGTCGCACCAGCGGCGTTGAGGGCTGCGTGGGCGTTGCCGAGGTTCGCGAACGGGCAGGCGAATTCGAGCTCGGCGAAGACGATCAGCGGGTGTTTTTCGGCGCGTCGCAGGCATTCCGCCGCCGCGCCGCCGTAGGCGCGCACCAGTCCGCCGGCACCGAGCTTGATCCCGCCGAACCAGCGGGTGACCACGACCAGCACCTGATCACAGCCCTGACCGTCGATGGCGGCGAGGATCGGCCGTCCTGCCGTGCCTGCGGGTTCGCCGTCGTCGCTGGAGCGGTACTGCGCACCCACCCGCCAAGCCCAGCAATTGTGGGTCGCGTCGGGGTCGGAGAGCGTGGCCAGCGTGGCCTGCGCGGCGTCGGCGGAATCGATGGTCGCAGCCTGCGCCAGAAACCGGCTGTGCTTGACTTCGAGCAGGTGCGAGGCCGGCGCGGCCAGGGTCCACAGTGTCATTTCAGGGTGCGGGCAGCGTCGCCGCCAACTTCCGCAGATCCTCAGGCAGCTCGATATCGGGATAGCGGCGACGGAATTCCTGCAGGCTGTTGCGCGCGGCGTCCTGTTCGCCTTTGGCGAGATGGCCACGGATCCGCTGCAGCCAGGCCTGGCGGAATTCCGGCGAATCGGCCGATACCGGTGGGCTGGCGTCGTAGCCGTCGCTGTCGCGGACCTTGCGCGCTTCCGAATCGCCTTCGCTGCCGCCGATCAGGCCGCGTGCCCGTTCGTTGTTCTGCCGGGTCGGCGCTGGCGGCGGTGGAAAGGCGACTGCGGCAGGCCGTGCCGCAGCTGCGGCGCGGTTGGCCGTGGACTTGCTCTCCGATTCCGAGAGCGCCTGTTCGCGGCGGTCGCTGAGCGGCGTGCGCGTGTACTCGGCAGCACCGACAGCATGCTCCGCAGGGGGACGGGAGCCGGACACGCTGATCTTGTCGAGGGCGTCATCGGCCGCGACTGCATTGGCGCTGGCGCCTGCGGGTGGCGGTGAAGCGGCTGGGGCTTGCACCGGCGCGACCGATTCCGCCATCGCCGCATCCACGACGAAATCCTGCTTGGAGGGGGCAGGCGCGGTTTTCGCCATCGGCGCCTGTGCGGCATCGGCGCGACGCGCGACCACATCCGCAGCACCGCCCAATGGCGGTGGAGGCGGAGGCGGCGTGCGTTCCATCGGCGGCTCCAGAATCACCGCTTCGGTCGACTCTTCGTGGAAGACAGCGGCGGGAGCGGAGGATGCCCCGAAATCCTTTGAACTGCCGTCGCCATCGCCCTGCAAGCGCCAGCCGATCCCGGCGGCGAGCACCAGCGATGCGGCCAGCCCCATGCCCAGCGGCCAGCGCGGCGCGGGTTTGCGTGGACGCAGCGGCGTGACTTTGGGGTCGGCAGGCGCTTCGGTAGGCGCTTCGACAGGGGGGGCTGCGG
>JBAQRU010000303.1:0-5435 GCA_049296025.1 Lysobacteraceae bacterium
CGGTCGCCGGTGCGCGTTCGATCGACACCGTGCTGGCCTATCTGGGCGTGCTGCAGTCGGGCGCGTCCTTCGTCTATCTCGACCCGGCGCTGCCGACCGCGCGCATGCAGCAGATGCTGCAGGACACGGCGGCGGTGCGGGTGTTGCTGACCGGGCCGGCGACCCTGCCCGACGATGCGCCGCCGGCCATGCCGCTGGCGCAGGTCGAAGCGTCGGGCGTGGAACGCGCTGGCGCTGGCGGGTCGGTCGATATCGAATCCGCCGACATCGAAGCCATCAATGCGCCCACCTTCGCGCTCGCCGAAGGCGTGGCGCACGTGATCTACACCTCGGGCTCCACCGGCCGTCCCAAGGGCGTGCTGGTCGGCCATCGCAACGTGCTGCGCCTCGCGGCGCAGACGCGCGAGCTGGAAGTGCTGCCGCATCAGCGCGTGCTGCAGGCCGCCACGCTGTCGTTCGACGCGTCCACGTTCGAAATCTGGAATGCTTTGCTGCGTGGCGCCGAAGTGGTGGTGGCGCCCGACGATGCGGTCGGCGACCCCGAACGCCTGGCCGCCTTCATCGCCGAGCAGCGTATCGATGTGGTCTGGCTGACCTCGTCGCTGTTCAACGCAATCGTCGATCTCGACCCGTCGCCGCTGTCCGGCGTGCGCCGGCTGATGGCCGGCGGCGAGGCCCTGTCGGTCGCGCATATCGCCCGCGCCCTCGAGGTGCTGGGCCCGGACCGCCTGGTCAACGGCTACGGCCCGACCGAGAACACCACGTTCTCCACCACCTATCCGATCGATGCCGTGGCGCCGGGACAATCCTCGGTGCCGATCGGCCGGCCGTTGCAGGACAGCAGCGCGCGCGTGCTCGATGGCTTCGGCGAACCGGCGCCGTCCGGCGTGCCCGGCGAGTTGTACGTCGGCGGCGATTGCGTCGCCTTCGGCTATCTCGGCCAGCCCGCACTGACCGCCGAACGTTTCCTGCCCGATCCGTGGTCCGCGCGCCCCGGCGCGCGCCTGTACCGCACCGGCGATCGCGTGCGTCAGCGCGCCGATGGCACGATCGACTATCTCGGACGCACCGACACCCAGCTGAAGATCCGCGGTTTCCGCATTGAGCCCGGCGAAATCGAAGCCGTGCTCGCCGCGCATCCGCAGGTCGGCGCCGCAGCGGTGATCGCGCCGCACGGCCCCGATGGCATGCCGCGTCTGGTGGCGTACGTCAGCGTTCCCGATGGCGGTCGCGACGGACTTTCGCCGCTGCTGCGCGCCTATCTGCGCGAGCGCCTGCCCGACTACATGATGCCGGCGCAGATCATCGCGCTGGACGCGCTGCCGCTGACCCGCAACGGCAAGCTCGACGTGGCCGCGCTGCCCGCACTCGCCGACGATGTCGTGGCCGCGGATGCGCGGCCGTCCACGCCGCTGCAGCAGGTCGTGGCGGCGGTGTGGTCGGACGTGCTGGGCGTGTCCACGGAGACGCTCGGTCTGCACGACAACTTCTTCGAGCGCGGCGGCCATTCGCTGCTGGCCGCGCAAGTGGTCTCGCGCCTGCGCGTCGAACTGGCGGTGGAACTGCCGCTGCGCACGCTGTTCGAATCGCCGACCATCGCCGAGCTGTCGGCGAAGCTCGAACCGTCGCTGGCGCAGGACGGCGATCACGACGTCGTGCCGCCGGTGCTGGCCCTGCATCGCGACGGCCCCGCGCCGTTGTCGCTGTTCCAGCAGCGGTTCTGGTTCCTGCATCGCGCCGGTCAGCCGTACCGCGCCTCCCTGGCGCTGCAATTGCACGGCGATCTGAACGTCGCCGCGTTCGAGCAGGCGCTGGCCGAGGTGGTGCGCCGCCACGAAGTGCTGCGCAGCTGCTTCCCGGACGAAGACGGCAGGCCGATGCAGCAGGTGCTGCCGCTGGCGCAGGCATTGCCGCTGCCGCTGGCCCTGACCGACCTGTCGGCGCTGCCGCAGGACGCCGCCGAGTCGACCATGCAACGCCTGGTCGCCGAGGAAGCACAACGTCCGATCGATCTGGCGAACGGCCCGGTGCTGCGGGCGGCGCTGGTGCGCAACGCCGAGGACCGGCACACCTTGCTGCTGACGATGCATCACATCGTCTACGACGCGTGGTCGCTCGGCATCCTGATGCGCGAACTCGACGCCGGTTATCGCGCCGCGCGCCAGGGCCTGCCGTCGCCGCTGGCGCCGCTGCCGGTGCAGTACGCCGATTTCGCCGCATGGCAGCACCAGCGCCTGCAGGGAGATTCCCTTGCGCGCCTGCTGGGCTGGTGGCGCGACAAATTGCACGATGTGCCGCAGGTGCTGAACCTGCCGATGGATCGCCCGCGCACCGCGCAGGCGCCGGGCGGCGAGACCCTGGAATGCCCGCTGCCGGACGCCTTGTCCGACGGCCTGCAGGCACTGGCGCGTCGCACCGGCAGCACCCTGTTCATGACCATGCTGGCCGCGTTCGATGCGCTGCTGCATCGCGTCTGCCGCCAGGACGATCTGTGCGTGGGCACGCTCGCGGCCAATCGCAGCCGGATCGAAGTCGAGCCGCTGATCGGCATGTTCGTCAACGTGCTGACCCTGCGTTCGCGGCTCGCGCCCGGACAGAGTTTCGAATCGCTGCTGCGCCAGAACCGGCGCGAAGTGCTGGAAGTGTTCGCGCACCAGGATCTGCCGTTCGAGACCCTGCTCGAACAGCCGTTCGTGCAGCGCGTGCCGGGCCAGTCGCCGCTGTTCCAGGCGATGTTCGTGCTGGAGAACGAAGGCCTGCTGGGCCTGGGCGAAACCGCTTCCGACGGTCTGGCATTCGTCCCGACCGCAGCCGACGCGCACCACGCGCGCTGCGACCTCACCCTGAACGTGCGCGAGCGCGGCGGGCGCCTGTGCAGCTATTTCGAATACGACACGCAGCTGTTCGACCGCAGCACCATCGAACGCCTGATGGCGCAGTGGCTGACCCTGTTGCAGGGCATCGTCGCCACGCCGCAGCGGCCGGTGGACGAGCTGCCGCTGCTCGCCGATGAAGAACTCGCGCAACTGCGCCAATTCAGTCCCGCTCATGCGCTGCAGCCGGTCGTGGGCACGCTGCACGGACGTTTCGTGCAGGCGGCGCAGGCGCATCCGCAGGCGGTGGCGGTGTGGGATCAGGGCCGTGCGCTGACCTACGCCGAATTGCATGCGAAATCCGATCATCTGGCGCAGCTGCTGCGCACGCACGGTGTCGGCCCGGAAGTTCCGGTCGCGCTGTGCCTGGAGCGCAGCATCGACATGGTGGTGGCGGTGCTGGGCGTGCTGAAAGCCGGCGGCGCCTACGTGCCGCTGGATCCGGCCTACCCGGCCGAGCGTCTGGCCTACACCGTGCAGGACGCGCGTCCCGCAGTGGTGCTGGCGCATGCCGCCCTGCGCGAGCGGATGCAGTCGCTGACCGACGTGCCGGTGCTGGAACTGGAAGCGCTGCTGGCGCAACCGGGGCCCGAATCGGCGCCGCCGCTGCCGGCCGAAATGCCGTCGGCGCACGCCGCGTATGTGATCTACACCTCCGGCTCCACCGGCAAGCCCAAGGGCGTGACGGTGACCCACGCCAACGTGTTGCGCCTGTTCGACGCGACCCGCAGCGGTTTCGATTTCGACCATCGCGATGTCTGGACACTGTTCCACTCCTACGCCTTCGATTTCTCGGTATGGGAAATCTGGGGGCCGCTGCTGTTCGGCGGCCGCCTGGTGGTGGTGCCGTATCTGCTGTCGCGTTCGCCGGACGCGTTCCGGCGTCTGCTGGTCGAACAGCGCGTGACCGTGCTGAACCAGACGCCGTCGGCCTTCCAGCAGCTGGTGGCGGCCGATGCGCAGGCGAACGACGGCGCCGATGCGCTGGCCCTGCGCTACGTGGTGTTCGGCGGCGAAGCCCTGAACGTCGGCTCGCTCGCGCCCTGGTTCCGTCGCCACGGCCATCGCAAGCCGGTGCTGGTGAACATGTACGGCATCACCGAAACCACGGTGCATGTCACCTACGAAGCGCTGCACGAACAGGACGCATCGCTGGGCACGATCGGCCGCGCGATCGACGATCTGCGCTGCTATGTGCTGGATGCGCATCAGCGTCCGGCGCCGATCGGCGTGCCGGGCGAACTGTGCGTGGCCGGCGCCGGTCTGGCGCGCGGTTATCTGCGCCGTCCGGGAATGACCGCGGAACGGTTCGTGCCCGATCCGTTCGCGCACGAAGCGGGCCAGCGCATGTATCGCTCCGGCGATCTTGCGCGCTGGCGCGCCGATGGCAGCCTCGAATATCTGGGCCGCATCGACCAGCAGGTGAAGGTCCGCGGCTTCCGCATCGAGCTGGGCGAAATCGAAGCGGCGCTGCTGGAACATGCGCAGGTGCATGAAGCGGCGGTGGTGGTGCAGCAGGACGCGGCCGGCGGACGCCTGGTGGCGTATGTCGCCAGCCCCGACGAAGCCCCGGCCGACGATGCCGCGCCGCAGTTGCAGCAGCAATTGCAGCAGTGGCGTTCGGTGTTCGAACACACCTATACCGACGGCGACGCGCCATCGGTCGACGCGGTCGCGACCGATGCCGACGATGCCGGCGATTTCAATATCGTCGGCTGGACGCGGCGTCTCGACGGCCAGCAGATTCCCGCCGGGGACATGCGCGAGTGGCTGGACGGCACCATCCGTCGCCTGCGCGCGCTGCATCCGCGACGCGTGCTGGAACTGGGCAGCGGCACCGGCATGTTGCTGCTGCGCCTGGCGCCCGCGTGCGAACGCTATCTGGGCACCGACTTCTCGCCGGCCTCGCTGGCGTACGTGCAACGGCAACTGGACGCGCGCGGCGACGCCTTGCCGGGCGTGGAACTGCTGCAGCGCGCGGCGCACGAGATCGACGATCTGGCGCAGGATTTCGATCTGGTGATCCTCAACTCGGTGGCGCAGTACTTCCCGAGTGCGGCGTATTTCCAGCATGTGGTGTCGGTGGCGCTGCGCCGCCTGGCGCCGGGCGGCACCCTGTTCCTGGGCGATCTGCGCAGCCTGCCGCTGCTGCCCGCGTTCGCTGCGGGTCTGGCATTGCAGCGCGCCACGCCGGCCACGCCGGCATCGGCGCTGCGTCATGCCGCGCACAGCGAAGCGGCGCACGATGGCGAGCTGTTGCTCGATCCGGCGGCGCTGACCCGACGCGTGCACGCCTGGGCGAACGACATCGATGTGGCGCTGGATCTGGTCCAGGCGCTGCCGCGCGACGGTCTCGCGCACAACGAACTCAGCGGCTACCGCTTCGACCTGGTACTGCGGCGCGCAGCGGCGGAGACCGTTGCCCCCGCAGTGCTGGATTGGCACGACTGGCAGACGGAAAGCTGGGATCCGGCGCGTCTGCGCCAGCAACTGCAGGCGCTGGCTGCGGGCGAAGCGGGCACGGGCGAGCGCGTGCTCGCCCTGCGCGGCGTGCCCAACACC
>JBAQRU010000304.1:0-3803 GCA_049296025.1 Lysobacteraceae bacterium
CTCGGGTGTGGGCGCAACGACCGGCGTCGGCGCGGGTTTGGCCGTGTCGATCACTTCCTGCACCGAGCCGGTGGTGATCGGGTGATAGCCGGGCTTCGCCTTCTCGAACACGCTCTTGGCGAGCGCAAGACCGGCTTCGGTCTTCGCCAGCGCGTTGTAGGTCGGCATGATCAGTTTGCGACGGCCGATGCGCTGCAGGAACGCGGCGATCGCGTCGTTGGCGTTGGTGTAGCGGCTGCGCACCGTCAGCGGATACCAGCGCTGCGCGATTTCGCCGTTCATGGTGCCGGTGAATCCGTAGGCGCCATCGAGCTGCGCGAGCTGTTCAAGCGTCAATGTCTCCGGCAGGCTCTCGATGAAATGCACCCACTCCTGGGTGGTCCACGCGTCGGTGATCGCGGCCGGCGGCAGCTGCTGGCTGCCCAGCCACGCCAGTCGCGCGGAATCGACCACGCCGAACCGGCGCGCCTGCGCCAGCGGCGCGGTCGGCGGAATGCCCGGGTCGTACAGCCACGCATTGAACTCGGCCGGGGTCACGACGTTCGGATACTTGGCCAGCAGGTTCTTTTTGGCGTAGTCGGCGAACTGCTGCGTGTCGATGCTCTGGAACGCGAAGTGGTTGAAGTATTCGCGCAGGAACGGATCGAACTTGTCGCGGCCGTAGCGCTGTTCCAGGAACTGCAGGAACCACGCGCCCTTGGTGTACACGGTGGCGCTGCTGCTGTTGTCCGGGTCTTTCAGCACGCCGGGCTTGGTCGCCAGCGCCTGCAGCGATGCGTCGATCTCGGCGAACTCCTTCTTGAGCTCGTTGCGCTCGATCACGTTCTCCATGTCGGCCTGTTCCTTGCCGTACAGCACCTCGATGATGCGGTTCTCGACGTAGCTGGTGAAGCCTTCGTTGAGCCACGCGTCCTTGGCGCTGGAGAACGTCACCAGATTGCCCGACCAGCTGTGCGCCAGCTCGTGCGCGATCAGCGACACCAGGGTCTTGTCGCCGACGATCACGGTCGGGGTGAGGAAGGTCAGGCGCGGGTTTTCCATGCCGCCGTACGGAAACGACGGCGGCAGCACCAGCATGTCGTAGCGGTCCCAGCGATACGGGCCGTACAGCGCCTCGGCGGTGGCGATCATGCGCTCGGTGTCTTCGAATTCCTTCACCGACCTGTCGAGCATGGTCGGCTCGGCCCACACGCCGCTGCGGTCGGAGATGCGCTTGAACGCAAGGTCGCCGGCGGCGATCGCCATCAGGTACGACGGGATCTTCTGCGGCATCTTGAAGGTGTAGTCGCCGTCGCGGATCGCACTGGGGTCGTTGTCGGCGCTCATCAGCACCATCACGTCCGGACGCGAGGTGACGTGCGCGGTGTAGGTGTAGCGCACGCTCGGCGTGTCCTGCAGCGGCACCCACGAACGCGCGTGGATCTGCTGCGACTGGCTGAACATGAAGGGCAGTTGCTTGCCCTCGGTCATCGACGGCTCCAGCCACTGCAGACCGGACGCCTGCGGCGAGGTCTTGTAGGTCACGCGCACCTGCGCGTTGCGCTGCGGGACGTCGATGCTGAGCTTGCTGCCGAGGATCGGATCGGCGGCGGCCAGCTTGAAGGTCAGCGGCGCCCATCCGCCCTTGCCATCGCCGCCCTCGATCTTGTCGATCGTCAGGTCGCGGCTGTCCAGCAACAGGACGGTCGCGGCCTTGTCCTTCCACTCCAGGGCGTAGGTGGCGGTGCCGGCGAGAGTCTTGGTATCGAAATCGAGCGCCAGTTCCAGCGCGAGATCGGTGATCGCGACCTTCCTGGGTTCGGCGTAGGAATGTTCGTCGACCACCGCAGCCTGCGTCGGTGTGGGCTTGCCGGCGGGCGCGACGGGGGTCGCATCCTCGGACTTGCAGGCGGTCATCATCAGGGTGGCGAGCAGGGGCAGAGCCAGGATCGAAGCGCGCATGGCAGGGGCTTGGCAGGGAAAGCGGTGAGTGTACCCGCCCTGACCGGTACCCGGATGCGGGCAGCCCCCAGTGTCCCCGGCCGGGGGTGGATTTCGTTAATCGCCACAGACAGCGACAATAACGGGCATGGACTCGCCACCGGCGACCGGTCAGGTCCCGTGCCCCGTTCGCCGTTGATGTTCTTTCCGAAGCACTTTCCCGAGCTCACAGCCACAAGGTACCGATGATGACCAACCAACTCCGCGGATCGACTGCCCTCTACGCCGGCCTGCTCACGCTCGCCGTGACCGCCGTTCTGGCGATGCCCGCCCACGCCCAGCGCCAGAGCGCGCAGGACCAGCGCAAGCAGAAGACGGCCGAAATCCCGACCTGCGCCAAGCCGCTGGGCACGCTGTCGGTGCTGGAACCGGAAGACGGCACCGACTGGTGGAGCGGCCAGCAGCTGCCGGCGCCGTCCAAGCTGATCAAGGTGTTCGTCAACAAATCCCGCTGCTTCACCCTGGTCGACCGCGGTGCCGGCCTCGACGCCGCGCAGCGCGAACGCGCGCTGGGCGCCAGCGGCGAACTGCGCAACCGCTCCAACGTCGGCAAGGGCCAGATCAAGGCCGCCGATTACGTGATGACCCCCGACCTGATTTCGCGCAACAGCAACGCTGGCGGCAACGCCATCGGCGGCATCCTCGGCGGTCTGGTCGGCGGTCGCGCCGGTGCGGCCATCGGCGGCCTGAACTTCCAGAAGAAGACCGCCGACGTGGTGCTGACCGTGACCGACGTGCGCTCGACCGAGCAGGTCGCGATGGCCGAAGGCAGCGCCAAGAAGACCGACATCGGTTGGGGCGCGGGCGGCGGCCTGTTCGGCGGCAGCGGCTTCGGTGCCGGCGGCGCCAGCGGCTACGCCAACACCGAGATCGGCCAGGTCATCACCCTCGCCTACCTGCAGGCCTACACCGACATCGTCGCCCAGCTCGGCGGCCTGCCGGACAATGCCTCCGCCGCCAACGCGCAGCAGGCCGTGACCATGACCAAGCCGGGCCGCTTGTTCCCGAACTCGAAGGGCACCGGCAAGATCGTCCGCACCCTCGACGCCGGGATGATGCTGTACCCGACCGGCAACAAGGACGGGATGATGTGGGAAGTGGAAGACGAGCTCGGCAACAAGGGCTGGGTGTCGTCGAGCCTGTTCGAACTGGCGCGCTGAGCTGGCGCGCTGAGCGACACGCTCACGAAAGTCCGCATAGAGTGCGCTTCAGCGCACCTGCAACAAAAGGCGCTTCGGCGCAATGCCAGTCAGTTGAATCTGACTGGCATTTTTTTGTTCTTTTTATCAGACAGGACTTTAGTCCTGACGAAAAAACTTCAGTTGCGCGAACGGTCTTTCTCTGTGCTTGGCTGATGGTTTCTCGGCGATGTCTGTGTCGGCGCTTCATACTGAGCGGGTAAAGCCTGTCATCTTTTTCGCGCTGGGGCGCGAGTTACTTTCTTTGGCGCAAAGAAAGTAACCAAAGAAAACATTTCAAGTCCAATTCAAACCTGCCATCTGAGGCGAAGCCGGGATTTCCCGATGAGACATCCATGTCTCATCGGAAAACGATGCACATCCTGTGCATCGCCCTCCGGGTCTACAACCAAGTCCGGCGAAACCATGGCCTGGATATGGATAGGACGATGTAGATTTCTGGAGTTTTGACGATGAGCCGACAACCTCACGAAATGCTGAAGTATCCGATGCATGAATCATCACGCAAACGACGGAACCAGTGCTTGGATGCCGGCAGAGGATAACGTCCCTATGATCTTGCAGACACGGCACACTTTCCCCTGATCGGAGACCCGGCGGGCGGCGCCCAGGACGTGCGCCGTT
>JBAQRU010000305.1:0-4764 GCA_049296025.1 Lysobacteraceae bacterium
CGATGGCGCTCCCGAATGCGCCTGCGCCGCGCCGACTGCCGCTCACACTCGCTTTCCGCAGTGCGCTGCCGACGAGCACCGCGACTCAATCATCCGCCCGCTCGAGCTTGATCGCCAGCGTGAATCTCGGTGCGTAGCACACCCGGTTCGGCGGACGTCCCGCATGCAGCAATTCGCCGTCGAACACCGCGAGCCGCCCGGGGCGCGGAGTCACTGCGGCGCGGACGTCGCGGGTGTCGTCGTAGAACATCGTCTCGCCGCCCCATTCGTGGTCCCAGCGGTCGCAGATGTACCACAGCGCGGTCAATTCGCCCGCGCCGGGATGACAGTCGGCGTGGGTGAACAACATGTCGCCGTAGTGCGCGACATTGACGTAGCTGCGATATGCGCGATAGCGCTGGTTCGGAGCGTAATCGGCCAGCGCGGCCAGCGTCGGCGCGAAGAACGGCATCGTCGGCAGCCGCTCCATCGCGATCTCGGTCGCCCAGTGACGATGCTCGGCGGTGTCGGGGCGCGCGACCTCGGTGCGGGTGAAGCCGGCGCGGTTCAACACCGACCACAGCTTCAACAGCTCCGGCTCGGGCATCAACCCGTCGTAGACCGCGATGCGACGGCCCTGTATTTCGGTGCGGTAGGTCGGCTCGATCATGCGGATTCCTGCCTTGCTGCTGCGCGCGGATCAGAGCGCGCGAGCCGCCGCAACCGCCGCGTCGACGGTGATGCCGAAATGCGGATACAGCTTCTCGGCCGGCGCCGATGCGCCGTAGGTATCGATACCGATCACCGCGCCGTCCAGGCCGACATACTTGCGCCAGAAATCGCGCACGCCCGCTTCGATCGCGATGCGCTTGCGGCAGGCCTTCGGCAATACCGCTTCGCGATACGCCGCGTCCTGGCGGTCGAAGACATCGGTCGAGGGCATCGACACCACGCGCGCACCGTCGCCGAGCTGTTCGGCGGCCTGCATCGCGAGACCGACTTCCGAGCCGGTCGCGATCAGAATGTATTCCGGCGTGCCGACGCTGTCCTTCAGCACGTAACCGCCGCGCCGGATGTCGGCGACCTGCGCGTCGCTGCGCGCCTGATGCGGCAGATTCTGGCGCGAGAAGATCAGGCACGACGGGCCATCCGCGCGTTCGATCGCCGCGCGCCACGCCACCGCCGATTCGACCGCGTCGCAGGGACGCCAGAGGTCGTTGTCGGGGATGTAGCGCAGCGAGGCCAGATGTTCGATCGGCTGATGGGTCGGGCCGTCTTCGCCCAGACCGATGGAGTCGTGGGTGTAGACGTGGATCGCGCGCGCCCCCATCAGCGCGCTCATGCGCACCGCATTGCGCGCGTAGTCGCTGAACACCAGGAAGGTGGCGTCGTACGGCACGAAACCGCCGTGCAGCGCCAGACCATTGCTGATCGCGGTCATCGCGAATTCGCGCACGCCGTAATAGACGTAATTGGCATCGGGGTCGCTGCCCGCGACCGACTTGCTGCCTTTCCACAGCGTGAGATTGGAATGCGCGAGATCGGCGGAGCCGCCGATCAGTTCCGGCAGCTGCGGCGCGAACGCTTCGATCGCCATCTGCGAGGCCTTGCGCGAGGCGACCACCGGACCCTCGGCCTGCAGTTTGGCGATGTAGGCGTCGGCGACAGCGGCGAAATCGGCGGGCAGATCGCCGCGCGTGCGGCGTTCCAGTTCGGCGGCGAGTTCCGGATATTGCGCGGCATAGGTTTCGAACACATGGCTCCAGCGCGTTTCACGGTTGTGGCCGGCACTGTGCGCGTTCCAACCGTCGGCGATGGCCTGCGGAATGTCGAACGGCGCGTATTCCCAGTGCAGCGCGGCGCGCGTCGCGGCCACTTCGTCCTTGCCCAGCGGCGCGCCGTGCGAGGATTCCTTGCCGGCTTTCGCGGGCGAACCGAAACCGATCGTGGTGCGGCAGCAGATCAGCACCGGCTTGTCGGTGGATCTCAGCGCGGTATCGATCGCGGTCTTGATCTCGACCGGGTCGTGGCCGTCGACATTGCGCACCACGGTCCAGCCGTAGGCCTCGAAGCGTGCCGGCGTGTCGTCGGTGAACCAGCCCTGCACCTGGCCGTCGATGGAGATGTTGTTGTCGTCCCAGAACGCGACGAGTTTGTTCAAGCCCCAGGTGCCGGCGAGCGACGCGGCTTCATGTGAAATGCCTTCCATCAGGCAACCGTCGCCCATGAACACCCAGGTCCGGTGATCGACGACCGTCAACTCGGGGCGATTGAAGCGCTGCGCCAATACTTTTTCGGCGAGCGCGAAGCCCACCGCGTTGGCGAAGCCCTGTCCCAGCGGACCGGTGGTGGTCTCGACGCCGGGCGTCATGTGGTTTTCGGGGTGGCCAGCGGTCTTCGAGCCGAGCTGGCGGAACTGTTTCAGCTGTTCGATCGGCAGGTCGTAGCCGGTGAGATGCAGCAGCGCGTAGTGCAGCATCGAACCGTGACCGTTGGAAAGCACGAATCGGTCGCGGTTGGGCCAATGCGGATTGGCGGGGTTGTGCTGCAGGTAATCGTTCCACAACACCTCGGCGATGTCGGCCATGCCCATCGGCATGCCCGGATGACCGGAGTTGGCGGCCTGCACCGCGTCGATGGCGAGGAAACGGATGGCGTTGGCGAGGTCGCGGCGGCTGGGCGTCGTCATGGGGCTGGATGAGGTCGGCGGCACCCGGCGGGATGCGGGCTGCGCATTGTCCCATCCGGGAGCCCGCGATGTCTCGCTGGCGAGCCTCCCGTCAACACGCCCCGCCGGCGGGATGGCCGGCGAGGTCGCGGTTTGCGGCTGCGATCAGCGCGCCGCGTCGATCACCGCGCACATCGAGGTGATCTGGAAGTCGGTACTGGTGGAGAAACCGCCGGGGGTGGTCTTGGTGACCGTGATCTTCACGTCCTTCTTGCCCTGCGCTTCGATGACCACATTCCACGGCAAGGTCGCCTTGGCGCCGGTGAAATCGACGCCGCCGTTCGGCTGCTCGAACGAAATCACGCCCGCCTTCTCGTCGCTGGACGCCACGCGCAGGCCGGACTTGGTGCCTTCGGCATAAATACGCTTGTAGGCGGTGGACACGCTGACGCCCGGGACCGTGTCGAAGGTGGTGAAGCTGCGGCCGGTCATGAACTTGCCTTCCTGCTTGAAATTGGTCTTGCAGGCCGGATCCGCGGCTGTCGCGGTGCCTGCCATCGCCAGCAGTACCGCCATCGTCAACATCTTGTGCATTGTTTGTTCTCCTTGATCGCGCCGCGCCCGGAATAGGCGGATATCTGGCCGATTCTGCCAGTGGCGGGAACCTGCCACAAGCCGCGAGGAGCGCGGCGTGGCGGTCGTGAGACTCAGCGCACGATGTCGTCGAGATTGTCCGGAAGCATGTCATCGGAAATCACTCCGCCCGGCGCATCCTGTTCGCCACTGCGCTTCGCCACCACCACTGCGGTCGCGAGATCGCCGCCCACGTTCAGCGACGTGCGGCACATATCGAGGAATGTATTGACGCCAAGGATGATGCCGATGCCTTCGGGCTTGATGCCGATGATGCCGCAGATCATCGCGATCACCGGCAGCGAACCGGACGGAATGCCCGCCGTGCCGATACCCCCGAGGATGCACAGCAGCAGCACCAGCAACTGTTGCCCGAGACTGAGATCCAGTCCGTAGACCTGCGCCAGGAACAGGACGGTGATGCCTTCGAACAGAGCGGTGCCGTGATGGTTCGCTGAGGCGCCGACGGTCAGCACGAAACGCGACACCTTGCGCGGCAGCTTCAGGTTTTCCTCGGCCACGCGCAGCGTGACCGGCAGGGTCGCGGTGGACGACGCTGTGGCGAACGCGGTCAGCAGCGCTTCCTGGCTGCCGCGGAAGAACACCAGCGGCGACATCCCGCCCATGAATCGCACCCACAGCGGCAGCACCACGAAACCATGGATCGCCAGCGCCGCCACCACCGTAACCACGAACCACACCAGGCTTTTGAGCACATCGATGCCCAACTGCGCGCACAGCGTGAACATGAAGCAGGCCACCGCGTAGGGCGCGAGCTTGATGAACATGCCGATCAGGTGCATGCAGATTTCGAACAGACCGTGCAGCGCGTGCTTGAACGCCTGCGTGCCGGGCGTGGGCTTCATGACCAGGCCGATGCCCATCATCAGCGCGAAAAACACGATGCCGAGTTTCTTGCTGTCGTCGCCCATCGCGCCGACGATGTTGTGCGGCACGATGTTGACCAGCAGATCCATGAACTTCAGTTCGCTGCCCTTGGTCACGATCTCGCCGGCCTTGGCGAGATTGCTGCTCATCGCCTTCTCCACCAGCGCCGCATCCATGTGCAGGCCCGGCTGCAGCAGATTCACCATCACCAGACCGATCATGACCGCTGCGCCGGTGACGGTGGCGGTGTACAGCAGCGTCTTCCAGCCAAGTCGTCCAAGGCTGGCGATGTCGCCGAGTTCGGCCACGCCAAGCACCAGCGCCGAGAACATCAGCGGCACCACCATCATGAACAGCAGATTGAGGAAGATCTGGCCAAAGGGCTTGGTGACATAGGTGATGCTGCCATCCACCCATGCACCCAGGCCGGGCACGTGCGGCAATGCGTAGTTCGCGGCGAGGCCGATCAACGCGCCGAGCATGAAGCCGATCATGACCTTGATGTGCAGCGGCAAGCCGCCGGGTTTCGAAGCGGACGGTGCAGCGATGTCGTGGGCCATGAGGGACTCCGCGAAGGCAAAGGCCAGAGGTTACAC
>JBAQRU010000306.1:0-13837 GCA_049296025.1 Lysobacteraceae bacterium
GGTCATGCTCGATCTGGGCCTGCCGCACATGGACGGGATGGAAGTCATCCGCCAGGCGCGACAGGCGGGCGTCGATCTGCCGATCCTGGTGCTGAGCGCGCGCGAACGCGCCAGCGACCGCACCCTGGGCCTGGACGCCGGCGCGGACGACTATCTGGGCAAACCCTTCGACACCCATGAGCTTCTGGCCCGCGTGCGCGCGCTGCTGCGGCGCACGAACGGCCGCACCACGCCGATGCTGCGCGTGGGCGCGCTGGAACTGGACCCGGCACGGCTCGCGGTGGTGTGGCGCGGCAAACCGCTCGACCTGCCGCGGCGCGAGTTCGCGCTGCTGCGCCTGTTGATGGAACATCGCGGCCGGCCGATTTCGCGCGAATCCGCGCAGCAGCGCCTGTACGGCTGGGACGAGGACGTGGCGAGCAACGCGCTGGACGTGCACATCCACGCGCTGCGCAAGAAACTCGACCCGGCGCTGATCCGGACGCTGCGCGGCATCGGCTACGCACTGGACGAAAAGGTCGCGCAGGCCACGGCGGAGGATCGCGGCGAGTGAGCCTCATGCAGATCAAGTCGATCCGCCGCGCGCTGCTGCTGTCGATCATCGGCGTGACCTCGCTGGTGCTGCTCATCGCCGCCGGCTTCAGCTATCGCGCCGGCCTGCAGGAAGCCGGCGAATTGTTCGACGCCAAACTCGCGCATTCCTCGCGCGTGCTGGTGAGCCTGGTCGACAAACCCTTCGACGATCTCACCGCACATGCCGAAGGCGCCAGCAACGACGACCCGTTGATCATCGAGGTCTGGCGCGGGCGGGCGACCGGCATCGGCGAGGCGCTGGCGATGGCCGACGGCCATGCCTACGAGACCAAGCTCGCGTTCCAGGTGCGCGATGCGCGCGGTGCGCTGCTGCTGCGGTCCGACAGCGGGCCCGGTCATGCGCTGGCACCACTCGAACCGGGCTTCGCCAACCTTACGATCGACGGCGAACACTGGCGCACGTTCACCCTGAAATCGCCGTCCGGCCGCTGGTACCAGTCCGGCGAACTCTCCGCCATCCGCGAAGAGATCGCCCGCGAAATCGCCTTCGGCACGCTGATGCCGCTGCTCGCCGCGCTGCCGCTGCTGGCGCTGTGCGTCTGGTTCGCGGTCGGCTGGGCCTGCGCCAGCCTGCAGCGCGTCTCCGACGCGGTGGAGCTGCGCGCGCCGAATCACCTCGAAGCGATTGAATTGTCCCGGGTTCCGCACGAGATCCAGGGCATCGTCAAAGCGGTGAACGGGCTGCTCGAACGACTCGACAGCGCGCTGTCGCGGGAACGCCGCTTCACCGCCGACGCCGCCCACGAACTGCGCACACCGATCGCCGCGCTGAAGGTGCACGCCTACAACCTGCGCCAGTCCACCACCAACGGCGAGCGCGGACAGTCGCAGCAGTATCTCGATGCCGGCATCCAGCGGATGGAGCGACTGGTCGCGCAGTTGCTCGCGCTCAGCCGGATCGAGAACGGCGGCGGCATTCCCGCGCGCCGGAGCATCGATCTGGCCGCAACGGTGCAGCGCCACGAACGCGACTACGCCGCACTCGGCGCCGCCGACGGCAAACGCATCCTGCTCACGGCGGAACCTGCGATGGTGCTCGGCGACGAACCCGTCATCGACGCACTGGTGCGCAATCTGCTGGACAACGCGGTGCGCTACGCGCCGCCCGACGGCGTGGTCGCGGTGCGCGTGGGCCACGACAGCGGCCGCGACGGCAGCCGGGTGATCCTGGTTGTCGAAGACTCCGGCCCCGGGGTTCCGGAGGAAGCCCGCCAACGCGTGTTTGGCCGTTTCCATCGCGAACTGGGCACCGGCGTCGAAGGCAGCGGACTGGGTCTGTCGATCGTCGCCCAGGCCCTGCAGTTGCACGGCGGCGAGATCGCGCTGGACACTTCGCCGACGCTCGGCGGTCTGCGTGCGACGGTGACGCTGCCGGCACTGTGATGCCTGCCCAATCCCATGGATGCCGCACAGGAACGTTGACCGAGCCATGCCCGAACTGCCCGAAGTCGAAACCACGCGCCGCGGCCTGGCGCCGCATCTGGAAGGCCGTCGCATCGCTGGCGTGACGCTGCGCCGACCGGATCTGCGCTGGCCGATCCCGCGCGAAATCGAAACCCTGCTGCCATCGCAGACCATCCAGTCGATCCGCCGGCGCGCGAAATACCTGTTGATGGATACCGGCGCCGGCACCGCGATCTGGCATCTGGGCATGTCCGGCAGCATGCGCGTGTTGCCGGCGGGCACGCCGGTGCTGGCGCACGACCATGTGGACATCTCGATCGAAGCGGAACGGATCGATGGCAAAGGCAAGACTGCGGCGAAGGTGCTGCGCTTCAACGATCCGCGACGCTTCGGCTGCCTGCTGTGGCAGCCGCTGGGCGAGACCCACGCGCTGCTGCGCGATCTCGGGCCGGAGCCGCTGTCGGACGACTTCGACGGCGAGTTGCTGTTCGCGCGCAGTCGCGGACGCAAGGCGCCGGTGAAAGCATTCCTGATGGATCAGAAGATCGTGGTCGGCGTGGGCAACATCTATGCGGCCGAAGCGCTGTTCGCGGCCGGCGTGTCGCCGCTGCGCGCGGCGGGCAAGGTCTCGCGCGAACGCTATGCCGCGATCGCGCGGGAGATCCGCCGCATCCTGGCCTATGCGATCGAACGTGGCGGCACCACCCTGCGCGACTTCATCAACCCGGACGGCATGCCGGGTTATTTCGAACAGGAACTGTCGGCCTACGGACGCGGCGGCGAGCCCTGTCCGCGCTGCGGGCGTCCGCTGAAGCAGGCGATGCTGGCGCAGCGCGCCACGGTCTGGTGCGGGCACTGCCAAACATGACAAGCCGGCCTAGTGTGGCCGCAGGCGGTGCCGGCCACCGCCGGGGCTGGGGTATAGTCGCGCTCTTATCGATGGGGTAGCGGGCCGGTCCATGAGCGAAAGCGAACACGCCGACATCACCCAATGGCTCGATGCCGCCCGCGACGGCGACCGCGCCGCGCTGGACCGCGTGCTCGGCACGCTCTACCACGAACTGCACGCGATGGCGCGTCGACAGCTGGCCGGACAGTACGGACAGACGCTCGACGCGACCGCGCTGGTGCACGAGGCGTACCTGAAACTCATCGGCCGCCGCGACGTGCAGTTCGACGATCGCGCGCATTTCTTCGCCTACGCCGCCTCGGCCATGCGCAGCGTGGTGGTCGACTACGCCCGCCAGCGGCTGGCGCAGAAGCGCGGCGGCGATCTGCACCGCGTCACCGAACTGCCGGACGATGTCGAAGGTGGCCTGCGCCTGGACGAGGACATGCTCGGTCTGGACACCGCATTGACCAAACTCGCCGCCGTCGACAACAAACTCGCCCAGGTGGTGGAACTGCGCTATTTCGCCGGTCTGTCCGAACAGGAAATCGCCGAACTGCTGAAGCGTTCGGAACGCAGCATCCGCCGCGATTGGCAGAAGGCGCGGATGTTCCTGCTGGCCTCGCTCGGCGACGAGAACGGCGAGCGCTGACGCGGTCGATCGATGGACGCCGAACGCTGGCAGCGCCTGTCGCCACTGCTCGACGCGCTGCTCGAACTCGACGGCGACGCGCGCACCGCGCGCCTTGAGGCGCTGCGCGAGGAAGATCCGGCGCTGGCCATCGAGATCGAAACCCTGCTGGCGCTGGAAGACGACAACGAGGACTTCCTGTCCGAACCATTGGTGACGCCGCCGCCGATGGCGAAAGCGGACAGCATGATCGGACCGTACAAGCTCGACCGGCTGCTCGGCGAAGGCGGCATGGGCCAGGTCTGGCTGGCGCGCCGCGCCGATGGCCTGTACCAGCGCCGGGTCGCACTGAAACTGCTGCGCCCCGGACTGGCCGACCCCAATCTGCGCCAGCGCTTCACCCGCGAACGCCAGATCCTCGCCCGCCTCGGTCATCCGCATATCGCGCGGCTGCTCGACGCCGGCATCAGCACCGACAACCAGCCCTATCTCGCGCTGGAATACGTCGAAGGCGAACCGATCACCGACTGGTGCCGCAGCCGCGATCTGGACACCGAAGCGCGGCTGAAACTCTTTCTGCAGGTCTGCGAAGCGGTCAGCCACGCGCACGCGAACCTGATCGTGCATCGCGACCTGAAACCCTCGAACATCATGGTCACGCCGCTGGACGAAGTGCGGCTGCTGGATTTCGGCATCGCCAAACTGCTCGACGGCCCGGAACCCGGCCGCGACAACACCCGCACCGAAGTCCGCGCCTTCACCCTGCACTACGCCGCGCCCGAACAGATCCGCGGCGAGCCGGTGACCACCATGACCGACGTGTATTCGCTCGGCGTGGTGCTGTACGAACTGCTGGCCGAAACCAAGCCCTACAAACTGAAGCGACAGACCGACGCGGAGTGGGAAGAGGCGATCCTGGTCTCCGACCCGCAGAAACCGTCGGCGAATCTGCTGCGCGAAGCCGACAGCGACCCCTCCCGCACCCCGGCGCTGCGTCGGCGCGCGCGCGCGATCGCCGGCGACCTGGACAACATCGCGCTGAAAGCGCTGGCGAAGCGACCGGAGCACCGCTACCCGTCGGTCGAAGCGATGGCGCTGGATCTGCATCGCTACCTCGAAGGCAAACCGGTGCTGGCACGGCCGCAGAGCGTCGCCTATCGCACCCGAAAATTCGTGCAGCGGCATCGCTGGGCGCTGGCGACGACCGTGTTGATCCTCGTGGTGATCACCTCGGCGCTGGTGCTGGTCACCTGGCGCTCGCGGGAGGCGATGCGCGAAGCCAGCCGCGCGCAGGCGCTGCAGAAATTCGTCACCAATCTGTTCGAACAAGCCGGCGGCAGCGGCCAGCAGGGGCCGCTGGACGTGCGGAAGCTGCTGGATGCCGGTGTGCAGCGCGGCAACCGGGAACTCGCGCGGCAACCGCTGGATCGCGCGGAACTGTTCGGCGTGATCGCGCGGCTGCGGCTGGGCCTGGGCGACTATCACGAAGCCGAGCGCCTGTTGAAAACCCAGAACGCGATCCTGATCGGTCTGGAGGACCCGCCCGACAGTCTGCGTTTGAGCTCCGCTTCGGATATGGGGCGCACGCTGCGCCTGCTCGGTCGCCCCGCCGAGTGCGTCGCGAACATGCGGCCATTGGAAAACGACGCCCGCAGCCAGCAGCATCAGCTGCCGGTACAGGCGGCGGACTTCTACTCGGAGTTGGGCCGCTGCCAACGCGCCGAAGGCGAACCGAAAATCGCGCGATTGCTGTTCCAGCGTTCGCTGGAGGTACGTCGCAACACCTTGGAAGACACGGCAGGCGTGGTGGAAAACCTCGCCGATCTGGCCGATCTGGAACGCGATGCCGGCAACACCGAAGCCGCGCTGGAGGGTTTCAGCAACGCGCTGGCGAAGCTGCAGGCCAGCGCGGGCAACCGCCACCCGCTGGCGATCGGTCTGCGGCAGCGACTGTGCGATCTGGAACGCAACGCCGGGCAACTGGTCGTCGCGGAGCGCGATTGCCACGATGCGCTGAGTCTCGCCCTCGACCTGCACGGCGAGGATCATCCATCAAGCGTCAACGCGCGCCGACAGCTCGCTGCGATCCACGTCGATCTGGGTCGCTTCCGCGAAGCGGGAGACGCCTACCGCAGCAGTCAAAAGTGGCTGATCGCGCATCTGGGCAGGAAGCACGACGATGTCGCGCGCGACGACAACAGTCTGGGCATCGTGGCCTGGGAACTCGGCGACTTCGACATCGCGCTGCGCCACCTCGACCGCGCATTGGCGGTGCTGCGCAAAGACCCGGGCTCGTGGATCTATCAGGGCGTGCTGTTCAACAAGGGCATGGTGCTGCACGACGCCGGTCGCGATCAGGCCGCACTGCCGCTGCTGCTGCAGGTCGAAAAACTGCGCATCGCCAGTCTTGGCAAGGATCATGAGCGGATCGGCGACACCGAGCGCATGATCGGCGAAGTGCTGGCTGCGCTCGGCCAAAACACGGCTGCGCGGCTGCGCCTGGTCAATGCGGTGAGACTCACCCGCGCCGGCGCCGGCTACGGCCCGTCGCATCCGCACACCCGGCGCGCGGAACTGTCGCTCGCGCTGTTCGATCTGGCGCACGGCGATCTGCCGCCGCCGATCTCCAACCAGCTCGAACAACTCGCGGCCTTGCCGAAATCCGATCCGGAACTGCGCAAAGTCGCGTGGCTGGCCGGGGCCGCGATCGCCACCCAGCGTTGCAGCGAACCGGGTTTCGGCGGGGGCCTGGAGATGCTGGATGCGATCGAGGCGGAGATCGACGCGGCGCTGCCCGAAGGCGGCGCCTTCGTCCGCGAGTTCCAGCGCGTTCGCAGTCTATGCCGCTGATCCACTTACAGGAGAACACCCTCATGCAGATCTCATCGCCGCTTCCCCGCTTCGCATGCCTCCTCGCCCTGTCGATGATCGCCAGTGGCTGCGCCGGTTCCGAGCCCCGCGCGGCAGACGCACGGAACGATGCAAAAACAGGCTCGATCGAAGGCAATATCGCGCACCCGGCGCACGCGATTCCGGCCATGCGGATCTGCGCGATCGGCAGCGGAGAATCGGCGAAATCCATCTGCGTGCGCACCCGCCGTGGTCAGGGCAGCTATCGCATCAATGGTGTGACGCCGGGCGATTACATCGTCATCGCTGCGACCGTGACCGGTGCGGGCGGCGATGGCATGTACCGCCTCGGCGGACACGTGCAGCAGGTGCAGTGCATCCGCGCGCCATGCCCGGAGATGCCGGTCCCGCTGAGCCTGTCGCCCGGAGCGCACCTGACCGGCATCGACATCAACGGCTTCTACGACCAGCGCGACGATTTTCCGGCGCTGCCCGCCGAAGACTGAGCTCAGGTCAACGGCAACGGCTGCTGCAGCGGGTCGATCCGGCCTTCGCCGCGCATGACTTTCTTGTACTCGGCGCGGCTGACCGACACGTAGCGGTCGTTGCCGCCGATCTCCACCTGCGGCCCGTCCTGCAGCGCGTGGCCCTGTTCGTCCACGCGCACGGTCATCGTCGCCTTCTTGCCGCTGTGGCAGATGGTCTTGATCTCGGTGAGTTCGTCGGCCCACGCCAGCAGGTACTGGCTGCCCTCGAACAGCTCGCCGCGAAAATCGGTACGCAGGCCGTAACACAGCACCGGGATGCGCAGCCGGTCGACGATCTCGCTCAGCTGCCAGACCTGGGGCCGGGTGAGGAACTGCGACTCATCGACCAGTACGCAGTCGAGCTTGCCGTGTTTGGCGATGTCGGCACGGACCCGGACGTCGAGATCGTCGTCGCGCTCGAAGGCCTGGCCTTCGGCGCTGAGCCCGATCCGCGAAGCGACCGTGCCGGAACCGCCCCGGAAGTCGAGCTTGGGCGTGAAAATCAGCACCCGCATGCCGCGCTCGCGGTAGTTGTGCGCGGACTGCAACAGGGTCGTGGTCTTTCCGGCGTTCATCGCCGAATAGTAGAAATAGAGCTTGGCCATGGCCCGCAGTTTAATGGGCGGACGCCGCAAATGCGTCCCCCCGGCCATTCACTTGCGGTTCGCGCGCTTACGGCTTCGACGCTTCCGGCTTCGACGCGCCCTCATCCACACGTTCGATCTCGCCCACCGTGACCAGTCCGTTCTTCCAGACCATGTCCTCGAACGCCCAGTACTTTTTCGGATCGGTCCGCGACGCGTCGTACATGGTTTTCAGGTTGACGCCACCGACCGAACCGAACAGTTGATTACCCGGACCGATGCTGGAAATGATCAGGCCGGCATCGAAGCCGGTCCGCGAACCGGTCATCTGCCGCTTGCCCTGCGCGATCGCGCGCTCGACGCGCGGCTTGGCGACGGCATCGGCGTACTCGTCGAAGAAAGCACCGCCGCGCGTCGGCACGTCGGCCTGCTGCCGCGGCGTGAGTTCGGCCCACATTTTCTCGCGGATCGCGAGGAACTGCGGATAGCCGCGTTCGGCGGCGAGATCCGCCCAGATGTAGGCTTCGACACGATCGGTGGCGACACCGACGCCGTGCCAGTACAGCATGCTCAAGCGATGCTGCGAATACTTGTCGGCGTGGCGCGCGGCGATCCGGAAATGACGCACGGCATCGCCCCAGTCGCCCGAAGCCGCCGCCTTGTTGCCATGGATTCGATGCAGCTCGTTGGGATGGTTGACCGCCATCTTCACCAGCGCATCGAAATCCTGCTTCGTCATCGCATCGGTATCGACCGTCGCCGCCTGCTCGGCAATGCTGCCTTGGGAAGCGGGTTCAGCGGCGGGTGCGGCGCAGGCGGCGATCGGCAGCAGCATCGCGCAGCTCATCGCAAGCAGGCGCGTCATGGATCGTGTCATCGGAATCTCCTCGAAATGGGTATCGGCAACGACTGCGGTATTGGCCAATCTTCACTGGCCGGGCGACGGCGGAGCTGCGGGCGCTTCGGTCGCAGGCACTCCGGGAACGGGCGCATCGACCTCGGGCGCGGTCGCGGGAATCCGCGAATCCGGATCGTCCGCATCACGCGGCCGCACGTCTTCGAGTTCGCCGACTTCAACCTTGCCGATCCTCGGCTTCATCCACAGCTTGTCCTGCCACGCCCAGTATTTCTTCGCGTTCCAATAGCGCTCGTCGTAAAATTTTGATCCTTCGATCGCCTGCGAACCCGACGGCCCGGGAATCTCGATCTGCACGCCGCGATTGAAGCCGGTGCGGCTGCCCGTCATCTGGCGCTTGCCGATCCGCAGCTGATGTTCGTAGCGGGGTTTGGCGGCCGCGTCGCCGAAACGCGCGTACACCGCTTGCCCTTCCTCGATCGCGCGGGCGCGTTCGGCATCGCTCAAGGCGTCCCAGTACTTCTCGCGCAGACTCAGGAAGCCGCGATAGCCGCGCTCGGCCGCCAGATCCATCCAGACATAGGCCTGCACCGGGTCGCGCGGCGTGCCCTGGCCGTTCCAGTACATCTCGGCGACCATGCCCTGCGACGGCTTGTCGGCGAAAAAACCGGCGCGCCGGAAGAAGCGCAGCGCGTCGTCGAAACGACCCTGCTTGAAGGCTTCCAGCCCGAGCATGCGGTACTTCAGGTCCTGGTGATGATCGAGAAAGCCGGCGGTGATCAGCAGCGGATTGTCCTGCGGATCCGGCGGCGGTCGGTCGGCGGCAGGCACCGGGGCCGCAGCGGACAGCAGCGCGATGCAGAGAACGAAGGAACGCATCATGAATGCTCGCGGCCGGTGGGGTGTTTCCGTCATGGATGCACACGGTAGCCGAATCGTCGTGCCGGCACAGGTAAACTGATGTCCTATACGACTTCAGTCATGCCGACTTCCTTCACCACTTCATGCACGGCCTCAATCCTCCCCAACGCGAAGCGGTCCTCCATGCCGAGGGCCCGCTGCTGGTGCTCGCTGGCGCCGGCAGCGGCAAGACCCGGGTCATCGTCGAGAAGATCGCGCACCTGATCCAGTCGAAGCATTACCCGGCCAAGCGCATCGCCGCGATCACCTTCACCAACAAGTCGGCGAAGGAAATGCGCGAGCGCGTCGCGCGCCGGATCAAGGGCGATGCCGCCGAAGGCCTGACCATCTGCACCTTCCACGCACTGGGCCTGAAGCTGCTGCAGATCGAGCATGCGAAGGTCGGACTGAAGCGCGGCTTCTCGGTGTTCGACAGCGACGATTCGCTGGGACAGATGAAGGATCTGATGCCGGGTGCGAAGGGCGATGCGATCCAGGCGATGCAGGGCCTGATCTCGCGCGCCAAGAACGCCGGGCTGTCGCCCGAGGAAGCGTTGGCCGCCGCGCAAACCCCGCGCGAGCGCGAAGCGGCGGCGCTCTATGCGAAATACCAGAAGCGCCTGAACACCTTCAATGCGGTCGATTTCGACGATCTCATCCGGCTGCCGGTGCAGTTGCTGGAAAGCGACGCTGACTGCACCCTGGGCTGGCGCGAGCGCATCGGCTATCTGCTGGTGGACGAGTGCCAGGACACCAACGACGCGCAGTATCGACTGCTGAAATCGCTGTCCGGCGAGAAAGGCCATTTCACCTGCGTCGGCGACGACGACCAGAGCATCTACGCGTGGCGCGGCGCGAATCCCGAGAATCTTTCGCAGCTCGGCAAGGACTATCCGGCGCTGCGCATCGTCAAGCTGGAACAGAACTACCGCTGCAGCAACCGCGTGCTGCGCGCGGCCAATGCGCTGATCGCGAACAACCCGCACGAGCACCTGAAAAAGCTCTGGAGCGATCAGGCCGACGGCGAGCGCATCCGCATTCTCGAATGCCGCGACAGCGAGCACGAAGCCGAGCGCATCGCCGCCGAGATCCAGTTTCTGCACAACTCGAAGCAGGCCGAGTGGCAGGAGTTCTGCATCCTGTTCCGCGGCAACCACCAGTCGCGCCCGCTGGAAAAAGCGATGCAGCTGCTGCGCATTCCGTATCACCTCAGCGGCGGCACCGCGTTCCTCGATCGCGGCGAAGTGAAGGATGCGCTGGCTTGGCTGCGGCTGATCGCGAACCCCGAGGACGACGCCGCGTTCCTGCGCGCGGTGCAGGCGCCGAAGCGCGAAGTCGGCGCGACCACGCTGGCGAATCTCGCCGAACTGGCGCAGAAGGCAGGCCTGCCGATGTCGCGGGCGGCGGAATCCATCGGCCTGCTCAAGCAGCTGCAGCCGCGCGCGGCGAACGCGCTGAGCGGTTTCGTCGACATCGTGCGCGGCCTGCGCAGCGACGCGCGCACGCTGACCCCGGCCGAACTGGTGCGCAAGCTCAACGAGCGCTCCGGGCTGCTCGCCGCGCTGCGCGCGCAGTGCAAGAACGAGCAGATGTTCGCGATCCGTCGCGGCAACCTCGACGAACTCGGCGACTGGTTCGACAGCGCGCGCGGCGGCGCGGGCCCGGGAGAACTCGCCGCATCGCTGGCGCTGCTCAGTCACGCAGACAAGAGCGACGCCGGCAATCAGGTGCGGCTGATGAGCCTGCACGGCGCGAAAGGCCTGGAATTCCGCTACGTCTTCATCATCGGCCTGGAGGACGGCACCCTGCCGCACGAAGCCAGTCTCGAGGAAGGCCGCCTCGACGAAGAGCGCCGGCTGCTGTACGTCGGCATCACCCGCGCGAAGGAACAGCTGTGGCTGTCGCATTCGCGGGAAGCGCAGCGCTGGGGCACCAAGCTGCGGCTGTCGCCGAGCCGTTTCCTCGACGAACTGCCCGACGCGGAAATCCAGCGCGACGGCGCCGATCCGGTCGCCGACGCCGCACGCAAGCAGGAGCGCGCCAGCGCCGGATTCGCGGCGATCAAAGCGATGCTGGAAGGCTGACTTGGAAATCCTGGTCATCGGCATCGTCGCGCTGCTGGCCTCGGGGCTGACGTTCTTCTCCGGCTTCGGCCTCGGCACACTGCTGCTGCCGGCGTTCGCACTGTTCATGCCGCTGGAACAGGCGGTCGCGGCGACCGCCGTGGTGCACCTGCTCAACGGTCTGTTCAAACTCGCGCTGCTGCGCAGGCATATCGATCGCGGCGTGCTGCTGCGCTTCGGCGTACCCGCACTGCTGGCCGCGCTGCTCGGCGCGTGGCTGCTGTCGACGCTGGGAACATTGCCGGCGCTGCATCGCTACACCGCGTTCGATCGCCACTTCGAGATCCTGCCGCTGAAGCTGGCCATCGGCGCGCTGCTGCTGCTGTTCGCGCTGGTCGAGCTGGTGCCGAAACTGCGCGATCTGGAGTTCGACGCGCGCTGGTTGCCGCTCGGCGGCGCGCTCAGCGGATTCTTCGGCGGACTTGCCGGCATGCAGGGCGCGTTGCGGACCGCGTTTCTGGCGCGCAGCGGCCTGGACAAGCAGGCCTTCGTCGCCACCGGCGCGGCCATCGCCTGCGTCATCGATGTGTCGCGACTGGCGGTCTATGCCGGCACGCTGCTGCGTGTGTTCGGATCGCTCGATCTGCGCCTGCTGGCCTGCGCGGTGCTGGCCGCATTCGCCGGTGCGTGGCTCGGCAACCGGCTGCTGCACAAGACCACGATGAAGGGCCTGCAGCGCATCGTCGCGACGATGCTGTTCGTGTTCGCGCTGGGGTTGGTCGCCGGGGCGTTGTAGGCCGCCGTGTCACAGGCGTCGGCTACACTTTCGGAATTCCGTTCGCGTGGAGCCGTCATGCGTCAGTCACTGTTGTTCACCGCCCTGTTCACCGCCGCGCTGGGGCTGAGCGCCTGCCGCACCGTACCGGACGGCGCGGCCGTCAACGCGGCCATCGTCGAAGCCCGGCCGCCGGCCACAGCAGCCGTCCCTGCCGACGACAATCTGAATGCGGTGCTGTGGGTGCAGCGTTCGGTGGAATACCGCGCCACTGCCGAGACCGTCTACCGCGCCGCCAGCGACCGCCTCGACGCGGCGCTGAAGGACCCGGATTGGGATGCGCTGGTCCCCGATGAGCGCGCGACACCCGCGCGCGGGCTGCCGCCGGCGATCGTGCTGGATCTGGACGAAACCGTGCTGGACAACTCGCCCTACCAGGCGCGCCTGGTCCGCGAGGGCAACGAATACAACGAAGCGACCTGGGACGCCTGGGTGCGCGAGGAGAAGGCGCAGCCGGTGCCGGGCGTGGTCGAGTTCGCGCGTGCGGCGCAAGCCAGAGGCATCACCCTGATCTACATCTCCAACCGCGCCGAACATCTGATCGCGCCGACGCTGGCGAACCTGCGCGCGCTCGGGCTGCCGGTGAAGGACGACAGCGTGTTCCTCGGCCTCGGCACGTTCGTCGCCGACTGCGAGCAGGAGGGCTCGGAAAAGCTCTGCCGCCGGCAGCTCGCCGGACGCAGTTACCGGGTCCTGATGCAGTTCGGCGACCAGCTCGGCGATTTCGCCCAGATCCTCGCCAACACGCCGGAAGCCCGCGCGGAATTGCAGGCGCAACATCGCGGTTGGTTCGGCCAGCGCTGGTGGATGCTGCCCAACCCGACCTATGGCTCCTGGGAGCCGGCGGTGTTCAACAACGACTGGCGCCAGCCCCGCGAGCAGCGCCGCGCACTCAAGCGCGACGCGCTCCGGGTCGCTGAATGAGTCCAATGAAAACAGTGCGTTATGGGTTTGTTGTTCAAGCGTTGCATTAACAATCGCCTGCCGATACCCTGTTGCACATCCGGCGATGCCGGAGCCATGCCACAACCGTGATCCGCCGGCTTCGGCCGGACCCTTTCGGGAGACCTCCGGGTCTCCTTTTTTTTGGGCGGTCGCTTGTGGGACCCGCCCCGGCCCGCCAAGATGCGGGACGATGCCGTTTCCCGCCCGCCCCGCCGCCCGTTCCTCACGCCTACTGCCCGCCCTGCTGGCGGCGTTGCTCTTGCTGGCGTCTGCCGGCTGCGACCCGGGCCAGCGCATCGCCCCGGGCGCGGCCACCGAGCCGGTGCAGGCCGTCGCCCTGCTCAGCCAGCATCTGCGTGACAACGATCTTCAGACCTTCGCCCGCGATGCGGTGCCGCCACCGCTGCGGGCACCGCTGGCCGCCGCGTGGCAGGCCGGGCGCACCCGCTGGCCGCTGGAAGAACTGCCCTTCGACCAGAAGATCCCCGGCATCGTGGCCACGCTGTCGGCCGACAGGGCCGACGTCCAGCTGCGCCGGAGCTTCGACCGCCAGTTCGCCAATGCGAACACCGAGATCCGCGCCGCAGCGAGCGCACTCGGGCTGTTCGGGGTGAAATTCCTGCAAAGCGACGACACCCTCAGCGCCGAAGAACGCGGGCATTACGCGCAATTGGTGTCCGCGATGAGCGAATGGGGCGCCAGCGCACCGCTGGGCGACCCCAAGCGCGGACGCGGCGCGATCGCGCGGCTGACCCTGGC
>JBAQRU010000307.1:0-3754 GCA_049296025.1 Lysobacteraceae bacterium
GGTCGGCTTGAACGAATTGTTAGGCGTCACTGTCGCGAATGAATAGATGACGCCATTTGCGCCACGCCAGTTGGAACAACCAAATAACCAAAACTAGACCGACTGCAATGATCAAAACCAGCGCCGCAATGTTGGGAATGGGCAAGCCACGACCACCATGATAGATCTCTGCCCCTTGACCGCTCACTACGCGCATGACGACAGCGGACACAAAGCTTGCGATTGACAAGCCAAACAGTGTGTATGCGACAGCTCTAAATAGCTTGGAGTCTCGTAGTGCCATTGTGACGCCTAACGCTTAGTCGACCCCATACACGGGGCGGTAAACAATATTGATCCGGGTTTGTACGGGGTGTCAATCAGAAAAATCCTACAAAGGAACAAGCACTTGCCTGATTTCCATAAGTAGTCAACAACCATATCTTTACTCCCCTGATATTCCATGAGGAGAGCGGTATGTCGTACCGCCAGAAAGACAGGGTGATAACAGGTGCTGGGGACCAGGCTTCCGGTCAGCCGCCTCGATTGCTGGACATGGTGCGTGCGCGCTGTCGGCGACTCAACTACAGCGTGCGGACCGAGCGGGCGTATGCGGGCTGGATCCGGCGCTTCGTGCTCGCCAACGACAAGCGTCACCCGCGGGAGTTGGGAGCGCATGAGGTCGAGAAATTCCTCACCGATCTGGCGGTGCGCGGCAATGTGGCCGCCAGCACGCAGAATCAGGCGCTGTCGGCGCTGATTTTTCTTTATCGGGAAGTGTTGAGTCTGGACTTGCCGTGGATGGAGAATGTCACCCGCGCGAAGCGGCCGCAGAAGTTGCCGGTGGTCTTGTCGCGTGCCGAGGTCGAGCGACTGCTGACGATGATCGATGGCGAAGTCTGGTTGATGGCGGCGCTGTTGTATGGCAGCGGCATGCGGTTGATGGAATGCATGCGCCTTCGGGTGAAGGATGTTGATTTCGAGCGTCGGCAGATCACGATCCGGGATGGAAAGGGAGCCAAGGATCGACAGGTGCCGTTGCCCGACGGGGTGCGAGATCGATTGAAGACCGCGATCGAGCGCGTGCGGATTCTGCATGCGCAGGATTTGGCGGAAGGTCACGGTGTGGTCTGGTTGCCTAATGCACTGTCGCGGAAGTATCCGAAAGCCGAACGCGAGTTTGCGTGGCAGTACGTGTTTCCGGCGCGTTCGCTCTCGGTGGATCCGCGCAGTGGGGTGACCCGCAGGCATCATGTCGACGAGGCGGTTCTGCAGCGTGCGATCAAGGTGGCGCGGACGCGTGCGGGGATCGACAAGCCGGTGACGCCGCATGTGTTGCGCCACAGTTTCGCGACGCATCTGCTCGAATTCGGGGCCGATCTGCGCACGATCCAGGCGCTGCTGGGGCACAAGGATGTCGCGACGACGCAGATCTACACCCATGTCCTGAATCGCGGTGCGGGCGGTGTGCTCAGCCCGCTCGATCGCTGAGCGGTGTCATGCTGGATTTTCGATTCTCACTGGCATTGTTGATGGGCGTGATGGCGTGTCTTTGGCTGCCATCGCCGCCCGGCGCTTGGCTGTTGACGTGCGTCGCTGCGACTGCCGCGACAGTGGTGTGGATGCGAGGCGTCTGGCGGCATGTCGCAATTGTCTCGCTCGGATTCCTGCTGGCGGGCATGCATACCTCGCTGGCGATGCAACGCCAGTTGCCCTTGGCGATGGAACATCGTCAATTCGAACTGATCGGGACTGTCATCGCGCTGCCGCAACATGAAGCGCGACGGACACGATTCGTTTTCAAGGTCGACGACAGTGATGCGCAGCCGGAAGCGCTGCGCGGCAGGCGGATCCGTCTGGCGTGGTATGACGAGTTCGGTCTGGAAACACCGCCTGCGGATGCGCCGCGTTTGCGTATCGCTGCAGGGAGCCGCTGGGCGCTCTCGGCGAAACTGCGCGCGCCGCGCGGGCTGCGCAATCCGGGCGGAATCGATGGCGAGAAGCATGCGCTGATCGAGCGCATCGTTGCGACCGGATACGTGCGGAATCCGAAATTCGCGCGCGAGCTGGCGCGGCCGCGCGGCATCGACGCCTGGCGCGAAGCGATGTCGGCGCGGATCGCCGCTGCCATACCGCAGACTTCTTCGCGCTTCATCCGTGCGCTGGCCCTGGGCGACACGCGTGCGCTCGATGATGCGGATTGGGAGCGGCTGCGTGCGAGTGGGCTCACCCATCTCATCGCCATCTCCGGATTCCATGTCGGCCTAGTCGCGGGGTTCTTCGCGCTGTCGCTGCGCGCCGTGTGGTGGTGTTGGCCGACGCTGGGGCGTCGAATGCCGCGTTCGCAGGTCGCCGTGCTGGCGGCGTTGCTCGGTGCAGCGCTGTATGCGGCGCTGGCCGGGTTCGCGCTGCCCACGGTTCGCACGGTGCTGATGATCGCAGTGGTCGCTGCAGCGCGATGCTCGCGGCGTGGTTGGCGGGCGGCCGATGCGATGTCGTTGGCGATGATCGCGATTCTGCTGCTCGATCCGCTGTCGGTGCTGTCCGCCGGGTTCTGGCTCAGCTTCGGCGGCGTGGCGTGGCTGCTGTGGTGCCTGCCGCAGGGCGGGCAGCATCCGGTGCGCGAATTCTTCGCGGCGCAGAGCGTGGCGACGGTCGGGCTGCTGCCGTTGACGGTCGTGCTGTTCGGACAGGCCTCGTTGGCGGGGCCGTTCGCGAATCTGCTGGCGATCCCGTGGTGGAGTCTGATTGTCGTGCCGCTGTCGTTGATCGGCACTGCATGCGAATCGCTGCACGCTGGCTGGGGTGGGCCGGTGTGGCGCTTGGCGGCGATCGCGTTCGATCCGAGCTGGTCGCTGTTCTCGATGTTGGGCGAGAGCCCGCTGGCGCTGTGGTGGTTGCCGGAACCGCGCTGGTTCGCGCTGCCGCTGTCGCTGCTGGTCGCGTTCTGGTGCCTGCTGCCGCGCGGCGTGCCGGGCAAGCCGTTGGCGCTGTTGCTGTGGCTACCGCTGCTGTGGCCGGATCGCCAGGCGCCGGACCATGGCGAAGTCGAGCTGATCGTGCTGGATGTCGGGCAGGGTTTGTCGGTGGTGGTGCGCACCGCCGGGCACACCTTGTTGTACGACATGGGGCCCGCGATTCCGGACGGCTTCGATGCCGGCGAACGCGCGGTGGTGCCGGCGCTGCATGCGCTGGGCGTGCGTGCGCTCGATACGGCTGTGCTCAGCCACGCCGACAATGACCATGCCGGCGGCTATGCGTCGGTCGCTGATGTGTTCGCGATCCGGACGCGCTACGCACCGGAGGGCAGTGGTCTCGATGCGAAGATCGCCGGGTTGCGGCGGTGTCGTGCCGGTCATGCGTGGAACTGGGATGGCGTGCGTTTCCGGTTCCTGCATCCGCCGCTGCACTTTCCCTACCTGCGCAACGAATCGAGCTGCATCCTGCGCATCGAGACCGCATACGGCGCCGCGCTGCTGACCAGCGACATCGGCCATGTGATCGAACGCGATCTGCTGCGGCGCGATCCGGCCTCGGTGCGGGCCGATGTCGTGCTGGTCGCGCATCACGGCAGCGCCGGTTCCTCAGATCCGGGTTTCGTCGCCGCGACCGGGGCGCGCTGGGCTCCGATCTCGGCCGGTTACGGCAATCGCTTCAAGCATCCGAAGCCTGAGGTGGTGGATCTGTGGCGGCATCAGGGGGCGAAAACGCCGCTCACGGCGGAGACCGGCGCGGTGCGGCTGCGGGTCGGGCAGGGCGGCGTGGAGGTGCAGAC
>JBAQRU010000308.1:0-7150 GCA_049296025.1 Lysobacteraceae bacterium
AGCGCCATTGAAGGTCAGACGGTTGTCGAGCCAGGAGGTCTTCCAGCCGACCTCGTAGTTGGTCAGGAATTCGGTGATGTACGGCGGCAGCGTGCCGCGACGGTTGATGCCGCCCGGCCGATAACCCTCGGACCAGGTGAAATACATCATCTTGTTGGGCGCGAACTTGTACGACAGGTTCGCTTTGCCCAGCGTGCTCTTCTCCTGCACGTCCTTGTCGAACACTTCGCACGGCGCGCCGTTGAAAGACGGCCAGTTCGCCGGATCGGCGCCGTACTGCACGATGCACGCGGCTTCGCCGTAGCGGTTCTGCGGCGGCTGACTGCCCTGCGAGGAATAACCGTTGGCGAAACCGAAGAAGCCCTTCAGCGCGTTGTCGGCGCGGAAGTGACGGAACCCCACGGTGCCAGTGAGTTTGTCGGTGAAATCGAACGCGAGTTCGCCGAAGACCGCCTCGTCGTGATCCCTGCGTTCCTGTTGCGTCAACCAGATGGTGTCTTCCCAGCCGCGCACGGACAGCGAGGAAGCCAGATTGTCGATCCGGTAGCGCTGCAAGATATCGTGCGACTGGTCCATCCAGAACAGACCTGCGACGAAACGCAGGCGCTGGTCTTGCGGCGAAGCGATGCGCAGTTCGTGGCTGGTCTTCTTGTAACCGTCGACGCCCTGGATGTACTGCGCCGGATTCACAAGATCGCCACTGTCGTCGTAGAAATACGCGCCGTAGCCGAACAGGGTGTCGTACCAGAACCCGTAGTCGCTGTAGTCGGTTTCGGAATCGACATCGCGCTTGAGGTGGGCGAAGGCGTAGGTCAGATCGAAGTTGCCGATCTTGCCCTGCACGGTCAGTGCAGCCTGCGCCCAGCGGTCATCTCCCGATTCCGCGTAGGCGTGACTGATTTCGCGCTTGCCGATGGTGTTGTCGTAGGCGAAATTGCCGTTCACCTTCTGGCGCTGACCCATGATGGTGGGCGTGACCGTCCAGTTGTCGTTGAGGTCGATCTTCAGCGCCAGACGCGCGCCGACCGTATCGACGTCGTTGTAATTGTCTTCGACCCGATCGGCATTGTTCTGGGTGATGCCCGAGGTGGGATAGGTGCGTTCGCCGAACACGTTGTCGATCCAGCCGGCATCTTTCTTCTGCCAGCCGACGAGGCGGATCGCGGTGTTCTGCGAGATCGGTACGTTGACGAAACCCTCGGCGACATGGCCGAAGCCGCCGCCGTCGACGGCATTCACTTCGAGGCCGTATCCAGCGGAGAATCCGGCAGTGTCGGGCTTGCGTGTGATCATGCGCAACGTTCCGGATTCGGAGCTGGCGCCGTACAGCGTGCCCTGCGGGCCGGACAGCGCTTCGACGCGCTCGATGTCGTAGACGTGCAGATCCAGCGCGCCCTGGATGGTGGTGATGGGCTGCTCATCAAGGTAGATGCCGACGCTGGGCAACGGGCCCGAATGGTTGCCGTCGCCGCCGCTGGCCACGCCGCGCATATAGACCTGGCCGAAGCCCGGGCCGTTGGGCGAGATGGAGACGCTGGGCAGCAGCTTCGCGTAGTCCTCGAAATCATTGACCTGCATTTCATCAAGCTGCTGCGCGCCGATCACATTCATGCTGATCGGCACGTCCTGCAGGTTCTCGGTGCGCTTCTGCGCGGTGACGGTGATCGTCTCCAGCGATGGCGCGCTGTCTCCGCTCTGCGGATCCTGTGCGATCGCCGCACCGGCGAACGCCATGCTGCCGAATGCGACATAGATCGCGGCGGTCAGCGGCATTCTTGCCAGTGTCGTGGATCGGCGATTTGCGGAACATCGGTGATTCGGCTGGTCTTTTTGACGCATTTCACTCTCCCCGGGTTGTGGAACAGCTGTAACGATCGATGGGCGCGCGGCGAAGCGCAAGGTGGAACTCATGCTTCGCCCAGGAATTCCGGAACTTCCGGATAGACATCAAGCACCGGTCCCAGAGCCGCTCTGAGCGGATCGAGCCACGCCGAGTAATGCCGCCACTGGTCGATGCCATCGCGATTGATCGGGCGGCGCACCTGCTCGGAACTGGCGGTACGCACCGGCCGGTCGTTTTCGAAGAACCGCAGGCAGCGCTCCTCGAACGGCAGGCCGCAGTAATCGAGCAGACGGCGCACCTCGCCTTCGGTGTCCTCGACCATGCGCTCGTAGATCACCCGGTGCACGCGGCCCGGCAGCACCGCATCGAAATGCGCCATCAGGTCGACGTAATCATGGTAGTAGCGGCCGATGTCGTCGAGGCTGTAGCTGAAACTCTGGCCGCGCGCGAAATGCTGCTTGAACCCGGAAAAACAGCAGGCCAAGGGATGGCGCCGCGCGTCGATGATCTTCGCGTTCGGCAGCATCAGCTGGATCAGCCCCAGATGCAGGAAATTGTTCGGCATCTTGTCGATGAACAGCGGTGCGTCGGTCTTGCGCTGAACGCGGGTGCGATCGAGGAACTGGCGGCCGAGCTCCGCGAACTGCTCCGCCGGCAATCCCGCCAGCACATCGTGATAATTCGCCGCACCCTCGCTGCCACGGCGCAGCGCGCGGGTCATGGCGATGATTTCCGGCAACTCCATCGTGCCTTCGACTGCGGAATGGCTCGACAGGATCTGTTCGATCAGGGTCGAGCCCGAGCGCGGCAGGCCGACGATGAAGATCGGATCTGGCGCAGGGTCGCCGCAGCCTTCGCGTTCGGCGAAGAATTCGCGGGTATAGACGCGCTTCGCATGGACGACGCGGGCGCTGGTGTCGCCGGCGCGATAGGGCACGATCTCCAGGCGGAGACGATTGCCCTCGGCGTAATGCGCGAAGGATTCCGCGTATTCGGCGCGATCCTCCAGCGCCTTGCCGAGGCTGAATTCGAAATGCAGGCGGTGTTCGGTCTCCAGATCATCGCGCTGCAACTGCGCGCGCATCGTCGCGATATCGGCATCGTCGAAACGGATGGTCTTGAGGTTGGCCAGGCTCCACCAGGCTTCGCCGAATTCGGGCTCTTCCTCCACGCAGTGCCGATAGGCCGAGATCGCGTCGGCCTGCCGGCCTTCGGTCTTGAGCGCGTGGCCGTAACTCAGCCAGACCCGTGCGTTGTGCGGATATTCGCGCAGCAGGCCTTCGTACAACGCGATGCCGCGCGCATATTCGCCAAGCCGGCACAACACCGCCGCTTTCAGCGTGCGTGCGCCGGCATTGGCCGGGTCCTCGCGCAGCAGCAGTTCGAGCTGTTCCAGCGCCTTCGATGCCTGTTGTTCCCGATGCAGCACCACCGCGAAATGCTGGCGAGCTTCGCGGAACCCGGGCGCCAATTGCAGGCAGCGCTCGAACAGTCGCAGGGCCTCGGGATTGCGGCCGACGCGCACCGCCAGTTCGCCCAGCATGCGGATCGCGACCACATCGGTGGGATGTTGCTTGAGCCAAGCCCGCAGCATGGCTTCCGCTTCGGGCAGGCGATTGGCATTCAAGGCCTCGGCCGCCTGCAGCAGGTTGGGGTCGCGCACCGAGTAGCGGATATAACCGGCATACGCCTCATCGGCGTCTTTCTGTCTGCCGACCGCGCGCTGCAGATCGGCCAGCGCCAGCCAGACCTGCGGCAGGGCCGGATTGAGCGAGAGCGCGCGCTGCAACGTCGCGATCGCTTCCTCGACCTGCCCGGTGCGCGCCAACGCCATGGCGTATTCGTAATGCACTCGCGGCATCCCCGCCTGGGTGCGTGCCAAAGGCGCGAGCAGTTCGATCGCCCGCTCCAGACGGCCGCAGAGCCGGTGCGAAATGCCGAGGATCATCTGCGCGACCGGATGATCGCCGACCACACTCAGGATCTCGGTGGCTTGTTGACCCGCGAGCTCGGGATCGCTGCCGAGCAGCTGCGAGGCGTGGTTCAGGGCGGTATCGAGACTGGCGGTGGCTTCGGACAAAAGGAGTCTGCTTCTGGCATGCGGAAGAAAGGGGTGCGGGGGCGGCCCGTCCATTCCCGACGCGGCTCGACCGACAATCTACGCTGGCGGCGTTCGCGACGTCCAGCGGCGCCCGCCCGCATCGATAATCCGCTGCGTTAGGATGCCGGGATGACCGAAAACCACGACGACGACGCCCCGATCCGGCCCTACGACAAGCCTGCCGGCGGCTGGGATGCCTTGAAATCCTCCTGGCAGGCGCTGCGCCAACAAGATGCGGTATTGCGCGGCCCCGGCACGTTGCTGCGCACCAACCAGCCCACCGGCTTCGACTGCCCGGGCTGCGCCTGGCCCGACCGCAACCCGCATTCCACCTTCGAATTCTGCGAAAACGGGGTAAAGGCGGTCGCCAACGAATCCACCTCGAAACGGGTCACTTCCGAGTTCTTCGCCGGGCACAGCGTCGCCTGGTTGGCGGAACAGAGCGACGAATTCCTCGAAGCCCAGGGCCGGCTGACCGAGCCCATGGCCTATGACGCCGCCAGCGACCGCTACGTGCCGATCGGCTGGGACGCGGCATTCGCGCGGATCGCCGCAGCCCTGAACGCCCTCGCCTCACCCGACGAAGCGATCTTCTACACCTCGGGTCGTACCTCGAACGAAGCGGCATTCCTCTACCAGTTGTTCATCCGCGCCTACGGCACCAACAACCTGCCGGACTGCTCGAACATGTGCCACGAGCCTTCGGGTGTGGCGATGAACGAGCAGATCGGCAGCGGCAAGGGCTCGGTGACGCTCGACGATTTCGAGCTGGCCGATGCGATCTTCGTCTTCGGCCAGAACCCGGGCACCAACCACCCCCGGATGCTCGGCGAACTGCGCCGCGCGGCGAAACGCGGCTGCAGGATCGTGGTGTTCAATCCGCTGCGCGAACGCGGGCTGGAACGCTTCACCGACCCGCAATCGCCTGCGGAAATGCTCTCCGGCGGCTCGACCGCCATCGCTTCGCATTATTTCCAGCCAAAGATCGGCGGCGACCTCGCCGTCGCGACCGGGATCGCGAAAATCCTCGTCGAACGCGCCGACAGCCAAAGCGACCCGCATGCGCTCGACGTGGCGTTCATCATCGCCAATACGCATGGCTACGATGCGGTCGCCGATGGTGCGCGCGATGCGGACTGGGCCGACATCGAACGCGAATCGGGGTTGACGCGCGCGCAGCTGGAGCAGGCGGCGCAGGTCTATCTGGACAGCAACGCGACCATCCTGTGCTGGGGCATGGGCATCACCCAGCATCGGCGCAGCGTCGCCACCATCCAGATGCTGACCAACCTGCTGCTGATGCGCGGCAATATCGGCAAACCCGGCGCCGGGCCCTGCCCCGTGCGCGGACATTCCAACGTGCAGGGCGACCGCACGATGGGCATCTATGAAAAACCCTCGCCCGCGTTTCTCGAACGCCTCGGCGCGGAGTTCGGTTTCGAGCCGCCGCAGGCGCACGGCTTCGACACCATCGCCGCGATCGAAGCGATGCGCGACGGCCACGGCAAGGTGTTTTTCGCGATGGGCGGCAACTTCGCCGCCGCCACGCCCGACAGCGACGTCGTCCATGCCGCGCTGCGCAACTGCGCGCTGACCGTGCAGGTCAGCACCAAACTCAACCGCTCGCATGTGGTGCACGGCCGCGAGGCCCTGATCCTGCCCTGCCTCGGCCGCACCGAGATTGATCTTCAGGCCAGAGGACCGCAAGCGGTGACGGTCGAAGATTCGATGAGCATGGTGCATCTGTCGTCGGGCATGAACGCGCCGGCATCCGAACGTCTGCTGTCGGAACCGGCGATCGTCGCGCGGCTCGCGGCGGCGACGCTGCCGCGCAGCACGATCCCGTGGCTGTCGATGATCGAAGACTACGACCGCATCCGCGAACGCATCGCGAAAGTGATTCCGGGGTTCGAGGATTTCAATGCGCGGGTGCGTCATCCGGGCGGCTTCCATCTGCATCATCCGGCACGCGATCACGTGTTTCCGACGACGCTGGGAAAAGCGCGGTTTTTCGCGCATCCGCTGGTGGAAGAGCGCCCCTCATCCGCCTTTCTGCAACTCATGACCATCCGCTCGCACGACCAGTACAACACCACGGTCTACAGCAGCAACGACCGCTATCGCGGCGTGCACGGCTTGCGTCGCGTGTGCTTCATCTCGCGCGACGATCTGGACGCGCTTGGTTTCAAGGACGGCGACGCGGTCGATCTGGTGTCGGTCTGGGACGATGGCGAACGGTTCGCGCGCGATTTCCGGCTGGTCGAATACGACATCCCCGCAGGTTGTCTGGCGAGTTATTTTCCCGAGACCAATGCGCTGGTGCCGCTCGGCAGCCATGCCGAACACGCGCGGACGCCGGCCTCCAAATCGATTCCGGTCCATCTGCGCCGCGCAGCGGACACCGCAGCGTCATGAGCGAAGCATCGGCGCTCGCCCTGCTGCAGTTGCTTGCGCAGCATGAAAACATCTCGCTGCCGCGCGCGGCGAAGCGTCTGTCGCTGAGCACCAGCGAACTGCAGCGGCTGCTGGTCGCACTGGGCGACGATCCGCGCTTCGACGGACTGGATCTTGTACGCCAGGATCGCGAAGGCGAGCGCGTGCTGCTGCGGCTGACAGAACGCGGCCGTGCGCTGTGCGGGCACGCGGCGTGAGCACCGGGCTGCGCGCGCGCGAAGCGCTGCATATCGCCGATGGCAAGCACGCGGTGCGCGAGGAATGGGTGATCGAGGAAACCCCGGTCGCCCTGCTCTACAACGGCCTGTCGTTCGCAGTGATGATGACCACGCCTGCGGATCTGGAGGATTTCGCGCTCGGCTTCGCAGTCTGCGAGGGCGTCGTCGCAAGTGCGGACGAATTCTCGCTGGTCGATGTCGTGCATGGCGAACACGGGATCGCGCTGCACGCGGCGATCCCGCAGTCGCGCTTCGATGCGATCGAACACCGCCAGCGCACGCTGGAGGGCCGCAGCGGCTGCGGTCTGTGCGGCGTATCGAGCCTGCAATCCGCAGTCCAGCCCGTGCACAGGGTAGGCGCGGGTCCGCGCCTGTCCGCAGCGCGGATCCATGCAGGGCTTGCACGACTGTCGCAGCAGCAACCCTTGAACGCCCGCAGCGGTGGCGTGCATGCGGCGGGTTTCGTCCGCGACGACAGCCTGCTCGTCCGCGAGGATGTCGGCCGGCACAACGCGCTCGACAAACTGGTCGGTG
>JBAQRU010000309.1:0-2118 GCA_049296025.1 Lysobacteraceae bacterium
GCGCTGGGCCGACGCCGCCGACCTCGACCAGCGCCTGCGCCACGCCGCCGATCTGGCCCTGGCCGAAGCCGGGCGCTTGACCGATCCGATCAGAATCCGCACCCTCGCAACCTGGTTCGACGCAGCCAACCGCACCCGCGACCTGCTGCGAACCACGGTCCGCGCCGATCTCGCCCTCGCCGAACTGCTCGCGCAGTGGCGGGGCCCGGGCAAAGCGGCGGGTAGCGCGTCACAGCAGTCTTCTGGAGCACGACGATGAACGTCAAAGCGGCAAGCGGTGCCCGTCAGGGCATTCTCTCCCTCGCAGTGAAGGACAAACAGGCGCTGTTCCAGGCGTACATGCCCTTCGTGAAGAACGGCGGCGTGTTCGTCCCCACCGCCAAGCGCTACTTCATCGGCGACGAAGTCTTCCTGCTGATGACCCTGCCCGAATCCACCGAACGCCTGCCCGTCGCCGGCAAAGTCGTCTGGGTCACCCCCGCAGGCGCGCAGGGCAACCGCGCCGCCGGCATCGGCGTGCAGTTCGCCGAAACCCCCGAAGGCGAAGCGGTCAAGAACAAGATCGAAGTCCTGCTCGCCGGCATCATGACCTCGGACAAAGCCACCCACACGATGTAAGCGCGCGTCGCCCCACCGACGTGCTTTGTGTGGGAGCGGCGCAAGCCGCGATGCACCGGCTCTCGTAGGAGGAGTGTTCCGTCCGAGGATTGCATCGTGGAAGATGCGTTGGCGCTTTAAAATGATTTGCCGCTTCCATTCAAGATCAGAAGCGACGCGAGTGCGCTATGGCTTTATGTGGGAGCGACGGAAGTCGCGAAGCCGTTGATCTTGCCGCCGGCGCATCCATTGCCATCCCGCTGCGCTGCTGCCGACCGCAGTCTGATGGCAAGCGTCGCCGCAGCTGATCCATCGCAGGCTTCGCGACTTCCGTCGCTCCTGCGAACAGCCAACCTCACCCCCTCCCGACCTCCCTGCGCGATACGCAAGGGGAGGGGCAGAGCATCGCCGCCCGCGCCGCTCCTACAGGCAGCAAAGCACCACGGAACCCGGCCTCCGGCACGGCGTTATGATGCCGGGTCCACTGTCTTCGGCATCACGATGACCACCAAACCGCATTCGCCCAGCTGCGACCGCAACCAGGCGCCGATTCTTGCGGTGTTGCGCGAGCACTTCGCCGATCGTCGCGATGTGTTGGAGATCGGCAGCGGTACCGGGCAGCATGCGGTGCATTTCGCGGCGGTGATGCCGTGGCTGCGCTGGCAGTGTTCGGATCACGAAGACGGGCTGGCGGGCATTCGTCTGTGGCTGGATGAGGCGGGGCTGGCGAATACGCCGCCGCCGTTCGCGCTGCAGGCGGTGCTGCTGCCGCAGCCGGGGTTGGCGCCGCCGCTGTCGTCGCGGTACGACGCGGTGTTCAGCGCGAACACGCTGCACATCATGGGCTGGCCGGAAGTGCAGGCGCTGTTCGCGGGATTGGCGACGGTGCTCGCCGACGATGCGGTGCTGGCGGTCTACGGGCCGTTCAATGCGGGCTGCGATTTCACCAGCGCGAGCAACCGCGAGTTCGACGGGTGGTTGAAGGCGCGCGATCCGCGTTCGGGCATCCGCGATATCGAGGCGGTGCGCGCGCTGGCCGGGGGCATCGGGCTGCGCTTGATCGCGGACCATGCGATGCCGGCGAACAATCGCATGCTGGTCTGGCGGCGGGGCTGACGGCGCGAGCGAGTGCGGTCCGACCTCTGCTGTGGTCCGACCTCATTCGCGCAAAGCGGATGTGCGATTCGGCAGGCGAAGCGGTTTCGAGCATTGCGCACGGCTCCGCAGCGGGCGAATGCCTGACATTCCTGGGACGATTCCGGGTTGCTTTCGTCGTTTTCGCCTGGAATCAAAGGGGTGCCGTCTTTTTTCCGGCTGGGGTTGCATGTCTAGATGGCCTCCGGTGCCGTTGCAGTCGGCGCCGTTTCCGGAAATCAACAGACTGGTCCAACCTAAGAGCCTGTTCAAAATCTTCTGAGCACCAGTGCCAGGAAAGCCAGATGGACGAACTGCAGGCTGGTGTTGAGAAGCCGCTCGCAGTTCTTCCATAGCCTTCGGCACTTCTCCAGCCAAGCAAATGAT
>JBAQRU010000310.1:0-3130 GCA_049296025.1 Lysobacteraceae bacterium
GCGCCGACCGACACGGTCTACGACTGCCGTCCGTACACCGGCGGCAACGCCGAGACCTGCACGTTCGCTGCGCCGTCGGCGGGCACGTACTACGTCCGTCTGAAGGCTTACTCGACCTTCTCCGGCGTGAGCCTGGTCGGCAACTACACGACCGGCGGCGGTGGTGGTACGCAGACCTACACCAACACTGCGGACTACACGATCAGCGACAACACCACGGTGAACAGCCCGATCGCGGTGTCCGGCCGTACCGGCAACGGTCAAGCCAGCACCCCGGTGGCGGTGAGCATCGTGCATACCTACATCGGTGATCTGGTGGTGAGTTTGGTGGCGCCGGACGGTTCGGCGTATGTGCTGCACAACCGCACGGGCGGCAGCGCGGACAACATCAACACGACGTACAACGTGAACCTCTCGGGCGAAGCCTTGAATGGCACCTGGAACCTGCGCGTGCAGGATGCGGCCGGCGGCGACGTGGGCTACATCAACAGTTGGAGCGTGACGTTCTGATTCCGATCGCTGATTCCGATCAGTGATTCCGATCGTGGTTCGAACAGCCAACAGAAGCCCCGGCACCCGCCGGGGCTTCTGTTTTCAGTGGGCTGTCCGCAGCACCGGGCCGACCGCTGGGCTTCACCGAAGTTTTAACGATTCGGGGCCCGGTTCGCAGTACAGTCAGCAGGCGTTTAGCTTCAAAAAACACTTTGCTGTCTACACCCATGGATTGAGGGCGCAACAATGAAATCATCGATATTCACAGGGGCATTGAAAACAGCGGCCTTGCTGCTGCTGTTACCTTGCGCCGTCACGGCTGCACCGCCCACTGGCGGGAAAGCCAATACCACGCGTCCGCAGGTCGGACAGCCGGTCACCCCGCAGAGCATGAACACCGATCTGCGCAATCTGCCGAAGGCGACGCAGTGGAACCCGGGTATGGGTATCCGCGAAGCGCACCGCCGCGTCTACCGCCCGATCGGCAGCGTGCTGCCGCACGCGCCGGCAAGCAAGGCAACCGCTCCGGACCGTCTGCCCGAGCTGCAGAAACTCTGGGACGAAAGCGATGCCGGCAGCCGCGCACGTTCGCGCGCGAAAGCCGCCGCCCGCAGCCGCGTCAACATCAATAATCCGAACACTGGCGTCAGCCCCGGCGACCCGGTGGTGGAAGTCGGCGCCAACCACGTGATCTACGCTGTCAACAGCGGCGGTTCGGGCACCTACTTCAACGTCTACAACAAGGCTGGCGCCCTGGTGGCCGGCCCGATCACCTTCGGTTCGCTCGCGCCGGCCGGCAGTGCCTGCGCCAGCGACGGCGGCGATCCGATCGTGCTGTACGACCGTCAGGCCGGCCGCTGGTTCATGCTGGCGCTGGACAACTCCAACCTCTGCACCTACGTGTCGAAGACCTCCGACCCGGTGACTGGCGGCTGGTGGGCGTACAACTATTCGACGCCGACACTGCCCGATTACCCGCATTGCGGCGTATGGAACGACGCCTACGTCTGCGGCGACAACGAAGGCGGCGCGCAGGAAAGCGTTTACGCATTCGATCGCGCCAACATGCTCAACGGCGCCACCGCGCGCCCGGCGCAGCGCTTCGCGAGCATTCCGAAGATGGCGGGTTACGGCTTCCAGATGGTCACGCCGTCCACGTTCTACGGCACCAACGCCGCACCGGCGGGCCGCAAGCAGATCGTCGCGCGTCATCGCGACGACGAAGCCCATGACGGCGCGGCCGCCAACAGCACCCAGGATTTCATCGAGCTGTACGAGATGAACATCGACTGGAACACGCCCGCGAACAGCAGCATCACCACGCTGCCGCGCATCGCGATCACCGAGTTCAACAGCTGGTTCCGCAACTACTCGACGTTCGCGACCGTGCCGCAGCCGGGCTCCACCTCGCGTCTCGACCCGATCCGCGAAGTGCTGCTCAACCAGCTCGTCTATCGCAACATGGGCACCCATGAAGTGCTGGCCGGCACGCTGGCCACCAACCAGGATCCGGCCCGCACCGGCACCGTGGTCGACTCGGCGGTGCGCTGGTTCGAACTGCGTCGCGTCGGCACCGGCAACTGGACCCTGTTCCAGGAAGGTACGTTCAGCCCCGGCGACAACCTGACCCATCACCTGATGGGTACGATCGCCATGGACAAGTTCGGCAACATGGCGATGGGCTACAACGTCACCAAGGAATCGACGCCGACCAAGTTCGCCACCCTGGGCTATACCGGCCGCACGGCGTCCGATGCCGCTGGCGTGATGTCGCTGGGCGAGAACGAAATCGCCGTCGGCGCCGCCGTCGAAACCTCCGGACGCTGGGGCGACTACTACCAGATGACCGTCGACCCGGTCGACGACTGCACCTTCTGGTTCGTCGGCATGTACCGTCCGACCGGTGGCTGGCAGACGCGCATCCAGGACTTCAAGTTCCCGGAATGCAGCGGCGTGACCACGTACACGATCTCCGGCGCAGTCACCACCGCCGCCGGCGCGGGCATCAGCGGTGTCACCGTCAGTACCGGCAGCAACAGCACCAACACCGATGCCAGCGGCGCCTACACGCTGTCGGGCGTGACCAACGGCACCTACACGCTGACCCCGTCGCGCAGCGGCTTCACGTTCTCGCCGGCGACCCGCAGCGTGACCGTCAACGACGCCAACGTCGCGGGCCAGAACTTCACCGGCACGCCGCCGGCCAACGTTCCGCCGGTCGCGAACTTCACGTTCACCACCAGCGCGCTGACCGCCAACTTCACCGATACCTCCACCGACAGCGACGGCACCATCGCATCGCGCAGCTGGAACTTCGGCGACGGCACCACCTCCACCGCCACCAACCCGAGCAAGACCTACGCCGCTGCCGGCACCTACACGGTGACGCTCACGGTGACCGACAACATCGGCGCCAGCAACAGCAAGTCGAGCGCGGTGACCGTGGTGGTTCCCAACGTGCCGCCGGTCGCGAACTTCACGTCGTCGGTGAGTGACCTGACGGTGAACTTCACCGATACCTCCACCGACAGCGACGGCACCATCGCATCGCGCAGCTGGAACTTCGGCGACGGCACCAACTCGACGGTCGCCAACCCGATCAAGACCTACAGTGTGTCCGGTACCTACACCGTCACCC
>JBAQRU010000311.1:0-4882 GCA_049296025.1 Lysobacteraceae bacterium
AGCATCAGGCGCCCGCGCAGATTGAACTGGGCGCGCCCGCGCGATGCCGGGCCGCGACGCTCGCTGCGACGACGCAGCCGCTCGCGAAGGGAATTCAACCACGCGCTCATGGGCGCACCACGACGATATCGGCCGGCTCGGGCGTCTTCATGCCGAGGCGGGTGCGTGCGATCTGATCGACGCGATTGCTCTCGGCCCAGGTCGCCTGTTCCAACTGCAGCCGGCTGAATTCGATATTGAGCTCGTCGCGACCCTTCTCCAGCCGCGACAGTTCGACGAACAATTGGCGATGACGGTAACGCGCGTGCACCACACCGATCGCCGAGATCAGATTGGCCAGGATCAGCACGACGACGATCACGCGCAGGGTCATGCGGCACCCCGTTCTTCGCGGGTGACGCGCGGACCAGTGGCTCGCGAACGCGCCTCTTCAGCCCCGAGCTTTTCGGCCACCCGCAACACCGCACTGCGCGCGCGCGGATTCACGGCGAGCTCGGCGTCGGTCGCTTTCTGCGCGTCGTCGATGATCCGCAGCGTCGGCGTGAAGGCGATCTCCACCGGCATCCGGCGATTGGCCGGCGGCGCCTTGGCGTGTTTGAGGATGAAGCGCTTGACGATGCGGTCTTCCAGCGAATGGAAGCTGATCACCACGAGCCTGCCGCCCGGCCGGAGCGCGGCTAGCGCGGCATCGAGGCCCTGCTCGAGATCCTCGAGCTCGCGGTTGATGAAGATGCGGATGGCCTGGAAGCTGCGGGTCGCGGGATGGATCTTCTCCGCGCCGCGCGGAACGACCGAAGCGATGAGATCGGCCAGCTGCGCGGTCCGCGTCAGCGGCGTATCGCCGCGACGGGCGACGATGGCGCGGGCGATGCGCCGGCTCTGCTTTTCTTCGCCGTAGGTCCACAGCACATCGGCGATCTCGCGCTCGTCGGCGCGCGCCAGCCACTGCGCCGCGCTTTCGCCGCTGTCGGGATCCATGCGCATATCGAGTGGACCGTCCTTGCCGAAGCTGAAGCCGCGCTCGGCGACATCCAACTGCGGCGACGACACGCCCAGATCGAACAGCACGCCGTCGAGACCCGACTGCGCAGGCCCCCAACCGGCGAGATCGATGAAGCTGCCACGATGGATCGCGACGCGCGCGTCCGCGCCGAACGCACGTTCGGCGACGCGGATCGCTTCGGGATCCTTGTCCATCAGCAGCAACCGACCTCCAGCACCCAAACGTTGCAGCACGCCGCGCGCATGACCGCCGCGCCCGAACGTACCGTCCAGATAGGTTCCGTCCTCCAGAATCCGCAGTCCGTCCATGACCTGCGCGAACATCACAGGCAAGTGCAGCGCCGGAAGGTGGGCGGGCACCGCGCCCGCGCCACCCGCGGTCACAGTTGCAAATCGAGCATCGCCTCGCCCAGATCCGCGTCGCTCAGCGTCGTGCGGATCTGCGCGTGGTGCGCCTGCTCGCTCCACAGTTCGAACTTGTCGCCCATGCCCAACAGCACGGCGCGCTTTTCGATGCCCACCGCGCTGCGGTGGCTCGAAGGAATTCCGATACGGCCACTTCCGTCGGGCTCGACGAAGGTCGCCGCGCCGACCAGCTTCAGCTGCAGATTGCGGCTGACGCTCTTGGTGCGCGGCAACGCGTTGACCTGGTCCCGTACCCGCTCCCAGACCGGCTGCGGGTAGAGGTAGAGCGAGCCGGCTTCGAACGGGTTGTAGGTGATGACCAGCCGACCCTCGGACGCACGCGCGATCAGGTCCCGATAGCTGGTCGGAATCGCCAGCCGGCCCTTGTCGTCGATCGTGATGGCGGTCTCACCTTGGAACACGGTTTCTGCCTGGTCGCGCCCGTCTCAAGCGGGCTTGGTCAACTCGGAAAAACCACTATTTGCCCGGTTTTCCCACGAGCCGCCACATTAGGAGTCGTGCACAGGGTTGTCAACAACTTTATGAGACCAATTTCACTAAGCGCGTCAATGACTTGCGGCAATGTTCAGAGACTGGTTCAAGGTTTATCCACAACCCCATGTTTAGTCTCAAATTTTGAGATTCAGGGCTCATTCTGGACGGGTAAACGGACATGAACAGAACGCCCGGCCTGGAGAGCGAAAATCGCCCCATGGAAGCCCGGAGATGAAAGTGCGCCGCTTGTCACGCTTCAATGTTCGCGCAAAACCCGGCAACGCTTCTGCACTGCATCGAATACAACGCAGGAACGGCAGCCACGCCCCCTCCTGAGTCAGGGGGCTGCTCGTGCGAAGCACGAGCGGGGGTCTGGAAGTGCATGGCGGGGCCCATGATCCGCGATGCGGATCATGGGGTTTTCCCCAGGCACGGCCTGGGGAAAACAGACGGAGCCGGCCGATAAGCCGGGTTTTGTCGTGGACAGTCATTCCTCTAGGCGCATCGTCACCGATACGCTCAAGCAACCTACCCGGAGGCACCGCGGGCCACGGCATTGCCTCCCTATTTGGTCTTGCTCCCGGTGGGGTTTGCCGTGCCGGCCTGTTGCCAGGCTCGCGGTGCGCTCTTACCGCACCATTTCACCCTTGCCTGATCCCTTGCGGGCCATCGGCGGTATCTTTCTGTTGCACTTTCCGTCGGCTCGCGCCGCCCAGGGGTTACCTGGCACCGTGCCCTGTGGAGCCCGGACTTTCCTCGGCACCAACATCCCGAGGAATGCGATGACGCGACTGCCTGGCCGACTCCGTCGCGGGCATTGTCGCACGCCGGCATCGTTGCCTCAGGTGTCGATGTCCCTTTTATTCCATGGCTGCCCTGCATTTCCGCAACAAGCTGCCTGCCAGTGTCCAGCCACGGACTGCCGCCGCTGGACTCGCCTGCGGATTGACCGGACGCAAAGCGCTGCTGCTGCCCGGTTGCCAGAGTGGCGCCTTTCTTCGATGCAGGAGACAGCGATGCCAAGCAAATCGTTCGCCCGGATCACGGGCGATGTATCCACGGCGCTGACAGCGATGCGCAATGAAGTGCCCGATGCCATGAAAGGCTTCAGCGCGCTGGCGCAGGCGGCCCTGAAACCAGGGGCGATCGACGCCATACACAAGGAACTGATCGCACTGGCGATCGGCGTGTCATCGCGTTGCGATGCGTGCATCGGCTTTCATGTGAAGACGCTGATCCGCCTGGGCGCAACCCGGGAACAATTGATGGAAACGCTGGCCGTCTGCGCATACATGGGCGGCGGGCCGACCTTGATGTACGCCGCAGAAGCGGTACGCGCCTACGACGAGTTCAGCGCGACAGCGACGTGAAGACTGCAGTCACGCGCCGCCGTAAAGCCCCTTCCTCGGCGCCCCCGTGATCTCCGCCGCCAACTTCGCGGCGGTCGACGGCGGCAGGTGTTCGATGAGCTTCGCGTAGACGCGCCGGCCTTCGACCCGTTTGGCGTCGGCATCGTCGCCCACGCCCTGGATCAGCAGCACGAATTCGCCTTTGCGCTGGTCGGCATCGGCGGCAACGCGGGCATGGAGCTCGCCGAGGGTGCCGCTGAGCACGGTTTCGAACAGTTTGGTCAGCTCGCGGGCGATCGCGGCGGGGCGGTCGGCGCCGATGACCGCCACGGCATCGGCGAGGGCGTCTTCGATGCGGTGCGAAGATTCGTAGAACAGCAGCGTGCGCGGTTCGCTGGCCAGTTCGGCGAAGCGTTCGCGGCGGGCGCCGGCCTTGGCCGGAAGAAACCCTTCGAAGGCGAAGCGGTCGCTGGGCAGACCGGCGACGCTGAGCGCGGCGATCAACGCGCTGGGGCCAGGGATGGGGCTGACCTTGATCCCGGCGGCGCGGGCGGCGGCGACCAGCCGGAAGCCGGGATCGCTGACCAGCGGGGTGCCGGCGTCCGACACCAGCGCAAGCGATTCGCCTGCGCACAAACGGGCGACGATACGGTCGGCCAAGCCGGCTTCGTTGTGTTCATGCAGGGCGATCAGGGTCTGCTCGACGCCGTAATGCGACAGCAACTGGCGGGTGTGGCGGGTGTCCTCGGCACAGATCGCGGCGACCGCGCGCAGGGTGTCGAGGGCGCGTGGCGAGAGGTCGCCCAGATTGCCGATCGGGGTGGCAACGACATAAAGAATGCCTGCAGCGGCGGGTGTGGACATCGGATCTGACTCGCTCGGGGGTGTGGCAGGCGGGTAGAATCCTAACGGTTCACTCAAGGGTTGCGGCGATGCGCATGAATTCGACGACGTTGGCTTGGCTTTGCACCGGTTTGCTCGCCCTCGGGCTCACCGCCTGCGTGCCGACCAAGCCCGGCGGCACCAAGCCGTCGACCTACCGGGTCAATCCGCTGGTTGCGCAGGCCTCGGCTCTCGCCGGCAATCACGACACGCTGACGGGTCAGGCCCGGATCGACAACGGCCGCGAGATCGAACGCATCGTCGCCGGGCTCGACAATGCCACCCTGAGCAATGAGGCCGGGATGCTGCGCGACGGCGCCCCGCTCTACAACTTCATCGGCCGCGAACTGCTGCGCCGTGGCCTGACCCTGCCGCGCCCGTTCGACCGCGAAGGCAACTGGCGCTTCAATGCCGGCACCCGTCCGCCGGCGGAACGCGACGGCTATCGTCCACCGCGCAAGCTCGCGGTCCTGCTGCCGCTGACCGGCGCGATGGCCGCTGCGTCCTCGCCGGTCCGCGACGGTCTGCTCGCCGGTTATTTCGGCGAACACCGGCAGCGGCCCGAAATCGTGTTCTACGACACCAGCGGCACTCCGGCCGGCGCCGTGGCCGCCTATCAGAAAGCCGCCACCGAAGGCGCCGATTACGTGGTCGGCCCGCTCGGTCGCGACGAAGTCGGCGCGCTGTTCAGGGAATCGCAGCTCAACGTGCCTCTGCTGGCGCTGAATCGCGGCCCCACCGCACCGCCC
>JBAQRU010000312.1:0-22029 GCA_049296025.1 Lysobacteraceae bacterium
GCGCAGCACTTCGATGCGATCGAGCGACGACAGCGGAAACGCCGCCGCTTGTCCCTGCCCATCCGCAGCGCTGGACGGAATGCCATCGACGATCAGGCGGACGCCACGAATGCCGAACGTCGAGCGCGCGCCGAAACCACGCGACTGGATCTGCAGGTCCTGCGCATGGTTCTGCCGGTCCAGCGCAGTGAATCCCGGCACGCGCTGCAGTGGTTCGGAGAGATTCACCTGCCGCTGACCGTCTCGCAGGGTCCCGGCATCGACGATCGAAACGCTGCCCGGCAGTCGGCGCAGGCTGCGCGCTACGCCGGTCACGGTCACGGTGTCCAGCGTTTCAGCGGCGTCGGCAGGGCCAGATGCAGGTGTGGATGCCGATGCCTGCGGCATCGATGCGGCCTGCGCCGAAGCATCGAACGCCGACAGGCACAGCATGATCGTGAGCGGACGGCATCGCATGCATCGATTCTTGCACACGCCGCATGCGTGCCGCGCAGGACACCTGGGACACGCGCTTCGCTCCGGTCAGAGCGGAGACGCCAGCACCGTCTGGAACACCCGGCGCCACTGCCCCGCGATCACCGACCATCGATACTCGGGCCGGGTCGCGTTGCGATAGGCCGCCTGCGACAGTTCGTGCAGCAGCGCGCGATCTTCGTACAGCCGCTGCAGCGCCGCAGCCACGCCTTCAGGCGAAACATAATGACCTTCGGTGAGCATGCCCTCGGTGGTGAGGCTCATCACCGGATCGACCATCAGCGCGGCGTCCTGCCACAGTTCCCCGCAGGCGGAATGGCGCGGCACGATCTGCGCGGCGCCGGTGGCCGCATGCTCGAAGCTGACCAGCCCCCAGCCTTCCCCGATCGATGTATTGATGCCGACGGCGGCCGCGTTGTAGATCGTGTTGAGCTGTTCGATCGGCACCGACGGCAGATTGTCGCCATTGGTGGTGAGGATGATCCGCTCGTCGATCCCGTGGCGGCGCGCGAGATGCACGACATTCCAACCCGCATCCTCGACACCCATGTGCAGATGCAGTTTGACGTTCGCCGGTTTGCCCGCGGCGAACTGCGCGAAACCCTTGATGGTGAGGTCGATGCGCTTGCGCGGTTGGTTGCGGTTGGCGTTGAGGACGATGAAGGCATCCTCCATCTCCGGATCGTCGCCGAAGATCGACCGGATCGCATGCCGACGGCCCGCCGATGCGAATTCGCCGACATCCTCCGGCGACAAGGGATGGAACAGCATCGTATCGACACCGTGGGCGATGACTTCGATCTTCGGAAACACGAAGTCGGGACGTTGGCGGCGCACGGCGGCCAACGCCGCTTCGATCTCGCGTTTGCCGAATTCGGTATAGACCACGAACCTGTCGACGCCCTCGATGCGTTCGACGGCGGAGGGCTCGATCGGACCGGCATCGACGGGGCAGTACATCACGACCTTCGGCATCTGCGGCAACGTCCGCAGTTGCGCCATGTAGTCGGCGAGAATCCACAGATCGTTCAGCAGGAAAATCAATGCCGGACGCACGCTTTCGACCAGCGGCAGCAACCGGCCGACGCCGAACGCGTCGCCGCCGAGTTTCGCCGGGTAGATCCGCCAGGCGCATTCGTGCGGATCGCCGTGGTAGTTGATCGCGATCTGATGGATGTCGTAATCGGACTGCAGCGTTTCGCACAGGCTGTGCATCACGCGCGCGAAGCCGGTGGCGGCCACGGCATCGCCGACGAACAGGAGCGGAGGACGGGATGCCGTCGATGGAATTGCGTTCATGCGGATCCTTGCGCTTGTGCCTGTGGTCTATCTGGAGAACGCAGCCCGGACAACGGGCTGCGTTCCACGCGTGATCGCTGCGTCTGCGGACAGTCCACAGACCGCAGCGAAGCGCGCGTCAGGACGTGATGACCGCGATCGTGACCGTGCCGTTGCCGTCCGCCGGCTGCGCCGAGAAATAGCCCTGGTCGTACTGGCCGATCGATTTCACGTACACGATCGGACTCTTGCCTGCCGGCAGCGGAAACTCGAGTGCATTGCCCTTGTCGACCACGCCCGAGGCGATGACCTGGGAGCCCGAGAGCGTGGTCCCGCTCGGAGTCACGAGGTAGTACAGACGATCGTTGGTCTTGTTGATGATCTTCATGATCTTTCCTTTCCTGTTGGTTGGATGGACGTTCCTTTATCGCAAGATCCGATGGCACGGTTTTCTGCGGCGACACCCCCTTGTCATGCTCGTGGTTGGATTACGCTCCTGTCGCCTTTCGTTCCAGTCCGGCCGAATGCGACACGGTGTCGAGATCGCGTCCCACCGCATCGACGATCGCGGACAGCCGGCGGTATTCGTCGGTCCCGCGCCTGGCGAGTTGATGATCGCGATAGGCGCCGAACGCGCCGTCGATGAAACCGACGCGACGCAGCGGCACTTCCGGATACAGTTCGGCGAGCGCGGCATGCAATGCATCCTCGTCGGCGATCACGGCGTCGTAGTCCAGGGTCACGCCGGGCACCGCATCGATCGCGCGCCAGGCGCGCAGCAGGCCTTCGATCACAGCCGCATCGAGCGCGTGCCCGGGCGATGCCACCGTCGCCGGGTAATGCCAGCCACGCGCCAGCATCGACATCGCGACTTCGGCCGGATCGCGACGCAGCTTGAGCGCGGGGAAGCGCCCGTCCGCCAGCCACGCCGAGCAGACGAAGGGATGCACGACATCCTTGTAACCATGTCCGTGCAGGGAGACCGTGCGGTCGAGAAATCGACCGAGATCGTCGAAGAAGGCCGGAGCATGCTCACGCAGCGTGTATTTGGTGCCCGGCTCACCAGCATCGTCGCCGGGCGAACGGGCGAAACGGTCCGAATTCAGCAGCTCGCCGTCGGTCGTCCATGCCGGCTGGCGGAAATCGAGCGACATGCACGCGGCGTGATAGACCACCGTGGACAACGAACGGGGCAACGACAGCACGAACAACGATGTGGGTACTGCTGCCTGCCGGGCTTCGCCCGATCCTGTGCTGTCCATCGCTGCACCACGCCCCTGTTGATCCACGCGGATCGCTCCTGCGGTCCGCACCGCCGCATGCTCCCGCGACAGATGCGGAACCCTATCACACTCTTTTGGCGTCCGGCACGCGGGTGGCGCATGGATCAGCGCCAACGAAAAAGGGTGGGCGCCATCGGGCACGCCCGACAACTCCCACCCCCTGCGGCCCGATGAACTCCGGGCCGATCGCGTCGCTATGCGACGGTCAGCAGCTTAACCTTCGCCTTCCTCGACCGCCTTCATCGACAGGCGGATACGGCCCTGCTTGTCGACTTCCAGCACCTTGACCTTGACGATGTCGCCTTCCTTGAGCACGTCGCTGACTTTCTCGACGCGGTCGTTGGAGATCTGCGACACGTGGACCAGACCGTCCTTGCCGGGGGAGATGGTGACGAACGCACCGAAGTCCATCAGCTTGGCGACCTTGCCCTCGTAGATGCGGCCCGGCTCGACGTCGGAAGTGATCTGCTCGATCCGCGACTTGGCGGCCTGGCCGGCGGCGGCGCTGACCGACGCGATGGTGATCGTGCCGTCGTCCTGGATATCGATCTGGGTGCCGGTTTCCTTGGTGATGGCCTGGATCACCGAACCGCCCTTGCCGATCACTTCGCGGATCTTGTCGGGGTGGATCTTGATGGTGATCAGGCGCGGCGCGAACTCGGACAGCTCGGCGCGCGGGGCGGTCATGGCGTGGGCCATTTCGCCGAGGATATGCAGACGACCCTGCTTGGCCTGGGCCAGCGCGGTCTTCATGATTTCTTCGGTGATCCCCTGGATCTTGATGTCCATCTGCAGGGCCGAGACGCCCTTCTCGGTGCCGGCGACCTTGAAATCCATGTCGCCGAGATGGTCTTCGTCGCCGAGGATGTCGGACAGCACCACGAAGTCGCTGCCTTCCTTCACCAGACCCATCGCGATACCCGCGACCGGCGCCTTGATCGGCACGCCGGCATCCATCAGCGCCAGCGAGCTGCCGCAGACCGAAGCCATCGAGGAGGAACCATTGGACTCGGTGATTTCCGAGACCACGCGGATCGTGTACGGGAAGGCTTCCATCGTCGGCATCACCGCGAGCACGCCGCGCTTGGCGAGACGACCGTGGCCGATTTCGCGACGCTTCGGACCCATCATGCGGCCGGCTTCACCGACCGAATAGGGCGGGAAGTTGTAATGGAACAGGAAGTGTTCCTTGTACTCGCCGCCGACGGCGTCGATGACCTGACCGTCGCGCGCGGTGCCGAGGGTCACGGCCACGATCGCCTGCGTTTCGCCGCGGGTGAACAGCGAGGAGCCATGGACGCGCGGCAGCACCGTGACCTTCGAGGTGATCGGGCGGACGGTGTCGAGCGCGCGACCGTCGATGCGGATCTTGGTGCTGAGCACCGAATTGCGCAGGGTCTGGTATTCGAGCTCTGCGAATTCCTTCGAAGCCTCGGCGGCAATCCAACCGTTGGCTTCCATCTGCCCGGCGAGGCCGGCCATCACGTCTTTCTTCAGCGCCGAGATCGCATCTTTGCGCTCGAGCTTGTCGCGCACCTGGAAGGCGCCGCCGAGGCGATCGCCGACCGCCGCTTTGATCGCAGCGATCATGGCGTCGTTCTTGGCCGGGGCCTGCCAGTTCCACTTCGGCTTGCCGGCTTCGGCGACGAGTTCGTTGATCGTGTCGATCGCGATCTGCATCTGCTGGTGACCGAACATCACCGCGCCCAGCATCACGTCTTCCGACAGTTCCTTCGCCTCGGATTCGACCATCAGCACCGCGCTCTTGGTGCCGGCGACGACGAGTTCGAGCTCGCTGTCGACCAGTTCGGTCGTGCTCGGGTTGAGAATGTACTGGCCGTTCTTGTAACCGACCTTGGCGGCGCCGATCGGGCCGTCGAACGGCGCGCCGGTCAGGGCCATCGCGGCGGATGCGCCGAGCAGGGCCAGGATGTCGCCGTCGACTTCCGGATTCAGCGACATCACGGTCGCGATGATCTGGACTTCATTCTTGAAGTCTTCCGGGAACAGTGGGCGGATCGGACGGTCGATCAGGCGCGAGGTGAGCGTTTCCTTTTCGGTCTGACGGCCTTCGCGCTTGAAGAAGCCGCCCGGGATACGGCCGCCGGCATAGAATTTTTCCTGGTAATCGACGGTGAGCGGGAAGAAATCCTGCCCTTCGCGCGCGGTCTTCGCGGCGACGGCCGTCACCAGCACAACGGTGCCTTCGGCCGACACCATCACTGCGCCGCCGGCCTGGCGGGCGATTTCACCGGTCTCGAGCACCACGGTGTGCTTGCCGTACTGGAAACGCTTGGTCACTTTTGCCACGTTGGAATGTCCTCGAAAATCTTTGTCGATGAACCGGTCGGAGCCCCTGCCCCGGTCCGGGTGGCCGCGCGATGCGGCCGGGCAATACGAAGATCCGGATTGCGCTGTAGCGAATTGCCTTGTAGCGAATTGCCTTGAATCGGCCACACCGGGCCGCGCGGGCCCAAAACAAAACCGCGGCACATTGCTGCGCCGCGGTCGGGTGATGCTTAGCGACGCAGACCGAGTTTCTCGATCAGGGCCTTGTAACGCTCGGCATCCTTGCGATGCAGGTAGTCGAGCAGGCTGCGACGATTGTTGACCATCTTCAACAGACCACGACGGCTGTGGTGATCCTGCTTGTGCATCTTGAAGTGATCGGTGAGCTGGGTGATGCGCGCGGTGAGCAGCGCAACCTGGACTTCCGGCGAACCGGTGTCGTTCTCGCTGCGCTTGTGCGCTTCGATGACAGTGCTTGAATCGATGGACATGAAAGGCCTCTTGGACGCGTGATCGGCAGGAACGGCACCGGTCTGGACCGGCACGGCGCACCGCAGAATCCGCCTGAATGAAAAGAATGGACAGTGGAACCGCAGAAAGAACGCTGTCCGGGGATCGGATCAAATCCGGCCCGGACAGCAGCGGAATTGTAGCCCCGCCCCCCGGTTCGAACAAGGGTGGGCGGCCGGCTGCGCATGGATCCGCGCCGCCGAAAACCGTTCAGGGTGAAGGCGAATCGTCGCCCGCGGCAGCGTCTTGAGGCGGTGCGATCGAAGCCTGCAGCGTTTCCGCCAGCCCTTCCAGATCGCCGGTCAACGCGAGCCGCCAACCCTGCGGCGTGCGATGCAGGGTGATGGCTTCGACCTTGGTCATGGTCATGGTCTCGACCTTGGCGACGTTCCGGGTGAGCACATGCACCATGTCATTGCCTTCGGCCACGCTGCCGATCACGTCCTGACCCTCGAGCTTCGCGCTGGCCAGCGACATCGTATTGGCCATGATCCGGGCGAAGACCTCGCGGTCGGACAGCGCCTTGATCTCCTCGACCGAGGTCGCGGGCGCGAACAGCACCCACAGCATGAGCGCACCGGCGGACGCGCTGTCCTGCCCGTTGCCCTGCTGCTTGTCAGCGACATCCTTGCCGGCCACGCCGACCGCATCAAGCACCGGCAGCAGCAGTTCGCGGAAGCGCTTCAACGCGGCGGGATCGAAGGTTTCGGCGGCAGCGACCCAGTCGGCGGCCTGCATGCGCCTGTAGGCTTCGCGCGCGACCTGCTCGGGCGGCATGTCGACCGTCAGTTCAGCGGCAGCGACCGGCCCTGCGCACAGCAGCGCGAGCGACAGCGACAGGGGGCGAAGGAAGCGGAAACTGGGCATGCAAGGGCTCCGTGGGTTCAGTGTTTTCCGGGATGTTGGCAGTGGAACAACCGCTGCGGCGAAAGGCTGCCTTCCTCATCGATCCGCGCGAGTCCGCGCGCGCGGCCGGCAGGATCGAATACCGCGCATTCGCCGGCGACTTCATGGCTCACCTGCAGCCGCTGGCCGTGCTCGAACCGGCGCACGCCGTCCTCGGTGAGATCGACCCGGCGATAGCCGACCAGCCCCACTTCGATCGGCAGCAGGCAGGCATCAAGACAATGCGCGTCGCGTTCGGCGAGCGCCTGCAGCGATTCCAGCGTCCACATCCGCGGATCGCGGAACGGATCCACCCACAGCCGCCGCAATTCGGCGACATGCGCACCGCAGCCCAATGCTTCACCAAGATCGCGTACGAGGCTGCGCACGTACGTCCCCGAGCCGCATTCCACATGCAAGCGCAGGCACGGTTCGTCGCCATCGAGCAGATCGGCTTCGGACAGCAGCTCGAAGGCATGGACATCGACCGGACGCGGATCGATTTCGATGGTCTCGCCGCGGCGCGCCTTCACGTACAGCGGTTCGCCGCCGCGCTTGAGCGCCGAATAGATCGGCGGTCGCTGCATGATGCGTCCGGTGAGATCGCGCAGCGCCGCATCGATGGTGCCGATGTCGTAGCGCTGCACGGGCCGTTCGCGCAGCAGGACGCCCTCGGCGTCATCGGTATCGGTGACGATCCCGAGCCGGGCCACGGTGTCGTAGGCTTTGCGCGACCCCAGCAGATTGCCGGCGATCTTGGTGGCTTCGCCGAAACAGATCGGCAGCAGGCCGGTCGCCAGCGGATCGAGACTGCCGGTATGCCCGGCCTTGTCGGCGCGGAACAAATGGCGCACGCGCTGCAGCGCCTGATTCGAGCTGAGTCCCTGCGGCTTGTCGAGCAGCAGAATGCCGTCGAGTTTGCGGAAGTGTTTGCGGGAAGCCTCGGCCATCGGGGGATGATATGTCCTAATCGGCCGGTGCATGGGGTGCGCCTTGGCGCACCATCGCATCGGGAAACAGCCGGTGCGCCCCTGACGCACCATCGCATTGGTAAAAAGCCGGTGCGCCCTGACGCACCATCGCATTGGTAAAAAGCCGGTGCGCCAAGGCGCACCCTATGAATCGGTGTTGAGATCGCGCAGGAGGTTGTCGATGCGTTCGCCGCGGTCCACGGAATCGTCGTAGTGGAAATGCAGTTCGGGGGTGTGGCGCATCTTCACCGCACGCGACAGCTCGTGGCGGATTTCCGGCACCAGTTCCTTGAGGCCCTTCATGGCTTCCTTCGCGCGCTCGGGCTGCAGCGCGGTCACGAAGACCTTGGCATGCGCCATGTCGCGAGTGACCTCGACATCGGACACGCTCACGGACGGCAGGCCGTGCACGCGCACCATGGCGTGCACGATGGTGCCCAGCTCACGGCGGAGCTGGGCGGAGACACGATCGGTGCGATGGAACGATTTCTTCACGGGTGATCTTCTACGGTCGATCTTCTTCGGGTCAACGCACGCTCAAAGCGTGCGCTGAACCTCGATGCGCTCGAAGCATTCGATCTGGTCGCCCGGCTTCACGTCGTTGTAAGCCTTCACGCCAATACCGCACTCGGTACCGTTGCGGACTTCGTCGACGTTTTCCTTGAAGCGACGCAGGGATTCCAGTTCGCCCTCGAAAACGACCGTGTTGTCGCGCAGCACGCGGATCGGCTTGTTGCGCCTGACCACGCCCTCGATGACCATCGAGCCGGCGATGGCGCCGAACTTCGAGCTGCGGAACACGTCGCGCACCTGCGCGGTGCCGATGATCTCTTCGCGGATCTCCACGCCGAGCAGACCCGATGCGACCTGCTTCACCTGGTCGATGACGTCGTAGATGATCGAGAAATAGCGCAGATCAAGGCCATTGGCATCGATCACCTTGCGCGCGGATGCGTCCGCACGGACGTTGAAGCCGATGATGGTGGCTTTCGCCGCCAGCGCCGAATTGGCGTCGGATTCGGTGATGCCGCCCACGCCGGACACGATCATGTTGATGCGGATCTGATCGTTCGACAGGCCGACCAACGCCTGACGCAGCGCTTCTGCCGAACCCTGCACGTCCGCCTTGACCACGAGGTTGAGGCTGAGCTGGGTGCCGCCCTGCCCCATCTGGGCCATGATGTCTTCCATGCGGTTGCCCGCCTGCGCGACCAGACGCGTTTCACGGCGCTTGGTATCGCGCTGCTGGGCGACTTCCTTCGCCAGACGCTCGTCGGCCACGACCACGAAGTCATCGCCGGCATCCGGCACGCCGGACAGGCCGAGCACCTGCACCGGAATCGACGGACCCGCCGACGGCACCTGGGTACCGGTTTCGTCGAACAGCGCGCGGACACGTCCGTACTGCACGCCGCAGACCAGATAATCGCCTTTCTGCAGACTGCCGGTCTGGACCAGCACCGTCGCGACCGGGCCGCGGCCCTTGTCGAGCGCGGACTCGATGACCACACCGGTGGCGTGGCCTTCAGCGACCGCCTTCAGTTCGAGCACTTCGGCCTGCAGCAGGATCGCGTCGAGCAGTTCGTCGACGCCCTGGCCGGTTTTGGCCGACACTTCGATGAACTGGGTTTCGCCGCCGAATTCTTCCGCCACCACACCGTGCGCGAGCAGGTCGTTCTTCACGCGCAGCGGATCGGCGCCGGATTTGTCGATCTTGTTGACCGCCACCACCAGTTGCACGCCGGCCGCTTTGGCATGCTGCACGGCTTCCACTGTCTGCGGCATCACGCCGTCGTCGGCAGCGACCACCAGGATCACGATATCCGTGAGCTTGGCGCCACGGGCACGCATCGCGGTGAACGCGGCGTGGCCCGGGGTGTCGAGGAAGCTGACCACACCCTTCGGCGTTTCGACGTGATAGGCACCGATATGCTGGGTGATGCCGCCGGCTTCGCCCGCCGCGACCTTGGTGCGGCGGATGTAGTCGAGCAGCGAGGTCTTGCCGTGGTCGACGTGACCCATGATCGTGACCACCGGCGGACGCGGGGTCTTCTCGCCCTGCTGGTCTTCGATGTGCGCCATCAGTTCGGTTTCGGCGTCGTCGCCACCGGCGCGTATCGCCTTGTGGCCGAGCTCTTCGGTGATCAGCACCGCAGTGTCGTGATCGATCGACTGCGTGATGGTGGCCATCACACCCATCTTGAACAGGGCTTTGACCACATCGCCGCCCTTGAGCGCCAGCTTCTGCGCCAGATCGGAGACGGTGATCGCTTCGCCGATGGCGATCTCGCGAACGACCTTTTCGGTCGGACGGGTGAAACCGTGCTGCCCGCCGCCGCTGCGGCTCTGTTCGAGCTGACGCTTGGCTTTGGGTTTGGAACGCGCAGTCGTGCGGCGATCGCGTTCGGTCGGGGACAGATGCAACTGACCGGCGAAACGGGCCGTGCTGTCGTCGTCCTCGACGTCGGCGACCATCGCGTGCGAACCGCGATTCGGTTTGTTTTTCTGGCCGGCGCGATCATCGACGCGGGCCGGCTCGGTACGCGCAGGCTTGGCGTGTCCGTGGGCTCCGGTCTTCGGACGGGGAGCCGCCGCCGTCGTCGTTGTCGTCGTCGTCGTAGCTGCCGCCGTGGATTCCTCCCCGCCAGCGGGCTTGGGCGCAGCCGCAGCGGCGGCGGCACGGGCCACCGCTTCATCGGCGAGCCGCTTGCGTTCGGCAATGGCCTCGGCACGCTTGCGATCGTCTTCGGCCAACCGCTGCTGTTCTTCGAGGTTGCGCGCGCGCGATTCCTCGAGCTTGCGCATGATGTCGGCACGTTCATCGTCGCTGCCGGGCGCGGGACGTCCGTCCTGCGGCTTGACCAGCGTGACTTTCTTGCGCACCACGACATCGACCGTCTGGCGGTTCTTGCCGCCGCCGACAGTGATTTCCTGCTTGCGGTTGCGATTGAGCGTGATCTTTTTCGGCCCGACCGGCTCCTCGGCAGCGGCTTCGCCCTTGCCGTGGGAACGCTTCAGGAAACCGAGCAACTTCAGCTTCTCGGCGCTGGTCACGGTCTGGTCGGGGCCGCTGAAGTTCATGCCGGCCTCGGCCAGCTGCTTCAGCAACTTCTCGACCGGCGTGTTCACCAGTTCGGCCAGTGTGCGGATGGTGGTTTGCTGCGACATTCGGTGTCCGTATCCTGAGGCGCGGCCGGCGATGGTTCGACGGTGCCACGCGTGGGCTGCTTATTGTGAAGCTGCTGGTTGTACTGCTGGGCTCGCGTGAGGCTGGACTGGGGCAGACCGGCCTCGGGTGAGATCATTCCCGGTAAGAGAATGATCGGCACGAGCTGGATTCTAATCGTGTTGCGTGGCTCAGGTTTCGCGTTCGAGACGGGCGATTTCCTCGGCGCGGGCGGCCAGGATCAGCGCCGCAGCGCGGGCCTCGTCCAGACCGTCGATGCCGAACTCCGCCACTTCGTCCGCGCCCAGCTCGCCCAGGTCGTCGACGGTGCGGACACCGTGCGCGGCCAGTGCGTATGCGGTGTCGCTGTCCATGCCGTCCAGACCCAGCAGATCGTCGGCAGGCTGGTGCTCGTCCAGCTCTTCCTCGACCGCCAGGGCGTCGTTCAGCAGGGCGTCGCGGGCGCGCGAACGGAGCTCTTCGACGATGTCTTCGTCGAAACCCTCCACCGCCAGCAGCTCGCCGACCGGCACGTAAGCGATTTCCTCGACCGTGCTGAAGCCTTCGGCCACCAGGATGCTCGCGATTTCCTCGTCGACTTCGAGTTTTGCCATGAACAGCTGACGGGCGGCGGTCTGCTCGGCTTCGCTCTTGGCCTGGACCTGATCGGCGGTCATCACGTTCAGCTGCCAACCGGTCAAACGGCTGGCGAGGCGCACGTTCTGGCCACCCTTGCCGATCGCCTGGGCCAGACGCTCTTCGGCGACCGCCAGATCCATCGAGTGTTTCTCTTCGTCGACGATGATCGACTGCACTTCCGCCGGGGCCATCGCATTGATCACGAACTGCGCCGGATTGTCGGACCACAGGACGATGTCGACACGTTCGCCATTGAGTTCGTTCGACACCGCCTGCACGCGCGAACCGCGCATGCCGATGCAGGCGCCGATCGGGTCGGTACGGGTGTCGTAGGCGATGACGGCGATCTTCGCGCGGTCGCCCGGGTCGCGGGCGCAGGCCTTGATTTCGACCAGGCCCTGGCCGACTTCCGGCACTTCGAGCTTGAACAGCTCCATCATGAATTCAGGCGCGGCGCGGCTGATGAACAACTGCGGGCCGCGCGGCTCGCTGCGCACGTCGAACAGATAGCCGCGAACGCGGTCGCCGGCACGCACGACGTCGCGCGGGATCGCCTTGTCTTTGGGAATGAAAGCCTCGGCATTGCCGCCGAGGTCGACGTACACGTTGCCGCGTTCGACGCGCTTGACGATACCGGTCACCAGTTCGCCGACGCGGTCTTTCCACGCATCGACGACCTGGTTGCGCTCGGCCTCGCGTACGCGCTGCACGATCACCTGCTTCGCGGCCTGCGCGGCGATGCGGCCGAATTCGGGATTCTCGATCTGCTCTTCGATGTAGTCGCCGACTTCCACGCCTTCGACTTCATCGACGGCATCCATCAGACGGGTCTGGCGGTCGGGCGACTCCATCACCACATCGTCGGCGACCACCTCCCAGCGACGGAAGGTCTCATAGCTGCCGTCCTTCGGATTGATCGACACGCGGGTCAGGACGTCTTGTTCGTGATACCGCTTCTTGGCCGCCGTCGCCAGCGCCGCCTCGAGGGCCTCGATGATGACCGACTCCGGCACGCCCTTTTCATTGGCGACCGCGTCGACGACAAGCAGGAGTTCCTTACTCATTCTGTTACGCCTCTAAAACTTGAATGTCGTGTCTTGGTTGGAAGCGCAGACGGTAATGCCCTGTCTGCGCCGGAAGCACTCCGCGAACGAAGCGCCGGAATCTCGTTCATTTGTCCGAAGGCCGCGAGGCCTTCGGTTTGCCTTTCGGCTTGCCTGCCGATTTTCCGGCCGGCCTTTTCCTGTCGGGCCTCGCCGGTGGTTCCTGCTTCGGCGGTCCGAAGCCCAGCGCAGCCCAATCCGGGATCAAACGCGCTTTCTCGATATTCTCGAAAGCGACCGAAACGCGCTGCGGCTCGGGTTTGGCGTCGAGTTCGACGTCGATCCGCTCGCCCTCGACCGCAACGATCTTCCCTTGCAGCTTGCGGCGCCCGTCCTGCGGGAGTTTCAGGCCGATCCTGGCCTGCTCACCGAGGAAGCGCGCGAACTGCGCGGGAGTGAACAAAGGACGATCCACACCCGGCGACGACACTTCCAGCGTGTAGTGACTGCTGATCGGATCCTCGACATCGAGCTGTGCGGAGACTTCCCGACTGACCGACTCGCAATCTTCGATACCGACCATGCGCGGTGTTTCCGCATCGCCGATCGCATCCTGCGGAATATCGATATAAAGCCGCAACAACGCGCCGCCCTGCGAAGGCAGATACTCGACACCGAGCAGTTCCAGGCCCAGAGCCTGCACCGTCGGCGACAGTAGATTCGAGATGTCGGTGGCCTTGTCCGCCATAAAATTTCCGGAATGAAAAAGGGGCCTCGCGGGCCCCTTGTCCAATACCGCTGGATTTCGGCGTCGAAGCGCAGCTCATGCTTCGACCAAGCCCGACTTCCCTGCTCGTCGATCGCCTTGAAACACGGCGATTTACGAACTCGAAAGCTGGTAGCGGGGGCAGGATTTGAACCTGCGACCTTCGGGTTATGAGCCCGACGAGCTGCCAGACTGCTCCACCCCGCATCAGGAGCGGAATTATGGTGACAGAGTCGTAAAAATGCAAGCTATTGTTATGCGGTCCAAGCAGTTGCAAGCGACTGCCGCAGACGCGAACGCCGCCGATTCAGCTTAGCAGGCCGTGCGAAAGACGGCCTGCTAGCGCGACCATGAATGGCCGCGTCGTCGAAGCAAGCGCGTCAGCGATTGCTTTGTCGGGAACGAGTCCGGGCATGTACCGGACTCGTGACTTGACTGCACCGGCAGGAGCCGGTGCGAACAGCGAAGCTGACCTTGGAGGGGTGAGCCGCAAGGATGCGGCGAGTCAAACGCACACGAAGTGCGTTTTTCAACACCCTGTCAAACGAAGGCCTTCTGGCACCAGGCCATGATCGGGTTCCAGGCGATGCCCAGGACCAGCAGCGACAGGGCATTGACCGCGAACACCACCCGCAGCGACAAGTCTTCGCGCTGGGTCATTGGCTCGCCCTCGGGTTCATCGAAGTACATCGCACGGATCACCCGCAGGTAATAGAACGCGCCGATGACCGCGAACACGATACCGACGATCACCAGCCAGATCTGACCGCCTTCCCACGCCGCGCGCAGCACCGCCAGCTTCGCCCAGAAACCGAGGAACGGCGGCACGCCGGCCAACGATGCCATCACGCACAGCACCAGACCCGCCATCCACGGGCTGCGGGCGTTCAGGCCCTTGAAGTCCTCGATCCGATCGGCTTCGAAGCCCACTCGGGAAAGCACCACGATCGTGCCGAACGCCGCCGCCGCCATCACCGCATAGCTGATGGCGTAGAACATGCCGGCCGCATAGCCAACCGCCCCGCCGCCAGCCAAGCCCATCAGCAGAAAGCCGACGTGCGACACGGTCGAATAGGCGAGCATGCGCTTGAGATTGGTCTGCGCCAGCGCGATCAGATTGCCGACCACCAGCGACAGCGCCGCGATTCCGGACAGCAGCGTCCGCCACTGCTCGTCGAGCGGGCCGACACCGGCTTCGAGCAGACGATAGGCCATCGCGAACGCGGCCAGTTTGGGCGCAGCGCCGATGAACAGGGTGATCGGCGTGGGTGCGCCCTGATAGACGTCCGGCAGCCACATGTGGAACGGCGCCGCGCCGAATTTGAACGCGATGCCTGCAACCAGGAACACCATGCCGGTCAACAGGATCGGCGTGTCAGTGGTCGCGGCGTGGATCGCAGCGAGATCGAGGCTGCCGGTCGCGCCGTAGATCAGCGACATGCCGTACAACAACATGCCCGATGCCAGTGAACCCAGCACGAAATACTTCATCGCCGCTTCCGACGCCAGTGGACCGTCGCGGTCCGTCGCGACCAGCGCATAGGAACACAGCGCGAGCATTTCGAGGCCGAGATAGACCATCACCAGGTTGCCGGCCGAGATCAGCAGCATCATGCCGGCGACGGAAAACAGCATCAGCACCGCGATCTCGCCCTTGTACAGGCCTCGCTCGCGCAGGAACGACCACGTATAGACCATCGCCAGCGCGCTGATCACGCAGACCACCCACTTCAGCACGTCGGCCATGGTGTCGCGAATGAACATGCCGTTGAGCACCGTGCCCTGCCCGCCCACATCCAGAGCGAGCATGCCTGCGACCGCGATCAGCGTGGCGATGGCCAGAATGTGGACGATGCCGCGCTGACGCTCGCTGACGAACAGATCGAGCAGCAGCAGTGCGAACGCAGCGCCCACGAGCACCAGCTCGGGCAGCAACGGCATCAGATCGGCGGGAGTGACGCTGTTTGCAATCATGATGGTCTCAGAGCTTGCTGATCGCCAGCTGGCTGGCGAGTTGGGCGATGGCGGGTTCCATCAGATCGGTCAACGGCTTCGGATACAGACCGATGAGCAGCACGCCGGCAGCGAAGACCGAAAGCACGATCCATTCGCGTGGATTGATGTCTTCGAGCTCGGCGACATGGGCATTGCCGATGTCGCCGAACACCACGCGCTTCACCAGCCACAGCGTGTAGGCGGCGCCGATGATCAGCGTCATCGCTGCGGTGAAAGCGAGCAGCGGATGCGCCTGGAAACTGGCCAGGATGACCATGAATTCGCCGACGAAACCCGAGGTGCCCGGTAGACCGGCGTTGGCCATGCTGAAGAACACCATGAACGCGGCGAACCACGGCATCACGTTGGCGACGCCGCCGTAATCCTTGATCATGCGGCTGTGCATGCGATCGTAGAGCACGCCAACGCAGGAGAACATCGCGGCGGAAATGAAACCATGCGACACCATCTGCACCATCGCGCCCTGCATGCCGAGCCGCGCGGCTTCGGGGTTGCCGGCATCGCGCACCAGCATCAGCGCGATGAAGATGCCGAGCGTGACGAAGCCCATGTGCGAGATCGACGAATAGGCGATCAGTTTCTTCATGTCTTCCTGGACCAGCGCGACCAGTCCGATGTAGACCACGGCGATCAGGCTCAGTGCGATCACCAGCCAGGCGAATTCGTGACTGGCGTCGGGGACGATCGGCAGATTGAAGCGCAGGAAACCATAGCCGCCGATCTTCAGCATGATCGCCGCCAGGATCACCGAGCCGCCGGTCGGCGCTTCGACGTGGGCGTCGGGCAGCCAGGTATGGACCGGGAACATCGGCACCTTGACCGCGAACGCGATCAGGAATGCGAAGAACAGCCACATCTGCTCGTGCGCACCCAATGGCAGCGCGTACAGGTCAGGCAGCTGCCAGCTCCCGGCCTTCAGATACAGGTAAATCAACCCGACCAGCATGAAGACCGAACCGAGGAAGGTGTACAGGAAGAACTTCACCGACGCATACACGCGACGCGGGCCACCCCAGACGCCGATGATGATGAACATCGGAATCAGCATGCCCTCGAAGAACACATAGAAGAGCATCGCATCGACGGCGGCGAAGACGCCTATCATCAGGCCTTCCAGGAACAGGAACGCAGCGACGTACTGGTTCACGCGCTTGTCGATCGAACCCCACGCACCGATCAGTACCAGCGCGGTGACCAAGGTGGTCAGCACGATCAGCGCGACCGAAAGACCGTCGGCGCCGAGGTGATACTGGATGCCGTAGGCCGGAATCCACTCGCGCTGTTCGATGAACTGAAGCGCGGAAGTGAAATGATCGAATTCGGTCAGCAGCGGAATGCTCAGGGCGAACGTCGCCAACGCGACCGTCAGCGCCAGCCAACGCGCGGTCTGCGCCCGCTGATTGCCAAGCGCGAGCGCGACTGCGCCGCCGACGATGGGCAGCCATATCAGGATGCTGAGAAGAGGCCAATTGTGCATCGCGATTCGGTATCCGTCAGTTCGTTTCGATCGACATCGAAGTTCAGCGCCAGAACTTGATCAACACGGCCAGCAAAGCGATCAGGCCGAGAATCATCGCGAAGGCGTAATGGTAGAGATAGCCGGACTGGGTTCTGCGCAGCAGACCGGAGACCAGGTCGACGATCCGCGCGCTGCCGTTGACGAAGAAGCCATCGATGACCTTCTCGTCGTTCCTGCGCGAAAGCTTGCCGGCGAGGAGACCTCCGCCCGCGAAGCCGCCGATCCACAGATCGTCCATCCCGTATTTGTTTTCGAGGATCCGGCGCGCCAGAGCGAACGGCGGGAACGCCGCGAACTTCGCCGGCAGTTCCGGTTTGACCAGATACATGAGCGTCGCCAGCGCGAAACCGCCGAAGGCAAGCCAGAACGCCGGAGCCATGAAACCATGCAATGCGAACGCGAGCGGGCCGTGGAATTCCTCCTTCAGCTTGCCGATCACGTCGTTGGCCCCGTTCACATCGATCGCGCCGAGGAAGAACGGCAACTGCTCGTGATGGCCGCTCCAATCCGTGCCGAACAGCATCGGCCCGACCGTGAGAAAGCCGATCGCGACCGACGGAATCGCCAGCAGGATCAACGGGACAGTCACCACCCACGGAGACTCATGCGGTTCGTGCGCACCGTGATGGCCGTGATCATCGTGGGCATGATCGTCGTGTCCATGCGCGTCATGACCATCATCGCCCTGCACGTGCCCGGCATGCGCATCGTGATGCGCGTGATCGTCATGGCCATGCGCGTTGTGCGCGTGGCGGAAGCGCTCTTCGCCGAAATACGTCATGTACAGCAGACGGAAGCTGTAGAACGAAGTCACGAACGCGCCGAGCAACACCGCCAGGTAGGCATAGTTCGCGAGCCAGGTCGGCGACTCATTCGCATGATGCGCGACAGCCTCGATGATCGTGTCTTTCGAGTAGAAGCCGCTGAAGAACGGCGTGCCGACCAGTGCCAGCGTACCGAGCACGCTGGTCCAGAAGGTGATCGGCATGTATTTGCGCAGGCCGCCCATCTTGCGCATGTCCTGCTCGTGGTGCATGCCGATGATCACCGAGCCGGCCGCGAGGAACAGCAGTGCCTTGAAGAACGCGTGGGTCATCAGGTGATAGACCGCCGCCGAATACGCCGACACGCCGAGCGCGACGGTCATGTAACCGAGCTGCGACAGCGTCGAATACGCCACGACGCGCTTGATGTCGTTCTGGACGATACCGATCAGGCCGGTGAAGAACGCGGTGGTGGCACCGATGAACAGCACGAAGTTCAGCGCGGTCTCCGACAACTCGAACAGCGGCGACATGCGCGCAACCATGAAAATACCGGCGGTCACCATCGTCGCGGCATGGATCAGCGCCGAGATCGGGGTCGGGCCTTCCATCGAATCCGGCAGCCACACGTGCAGCGGCACCTGCGCCGACTTGCCCATCGCGCCGATGAACAGACAGATGCAGATGACGGTCGCCACCGACCATTCGTAGCCACTGAAGATCGCGACGGTCTGGCCGCCGCCGATCGTGCTGGATGCGTTGGCGAAGACGGTGGCGTAATCGAGGGTCTCGAACCAGAACAGCACACCGGCGATCCCGAGCAGGAATCCGAAGTCACCGACGCGATTGACGAGGAACGCCTTCATGTTCGCGAAGATCGCGCTCGGCCGCTTGAACCAGAAGCCGATCAGCAGGTACGACACCAGGCCCACCGCTTCCCAGCCGAAGAACAGCTGCAGGAAGTTGTTGCTCATGACCAGCATCAGCATCGAGAACGTGAACAGGCTGATGTAGCTGAAGAAGCGCTGGTAGCCGGGATCTTCGGCCATGTAACCGATGGTGTAGACGTGCACCAGCAGCGAGACGAAGGTCACCACGACCATCATCATCGCGGTGAGTTTGTCGACCATGAAACCGACGTGGGCGTCGTAACCGGCGACATCGAAGAACGTGTACAGGTTCTGGTTGAAGGGCGAAACGCCCTGCGCGACCAACTGCCACAGGATGTAGCACGACAATGCGCAGCTGATGCCGACGCCGAGGATGGTCGCGCTGTGCGCGCCGACCCGGCCGATACGTCGACCGAACAGCCCGGCGAGGATCGCTCCGATCAACGGCGCGAGGACGATCGCGACCAGGATGGACTTGGAAATCACATGTCCCACAACAGCATGTTCCATACCGGGTCCCGTCAGCCTTTCAAGGTGTCGATTTCGGCGACGTTGATCGTGCGCCGATTGCGGAACAGCGTGACCAGGATCGCCAGGCCGATCGCGGCCTCCGCAGCGGCCACGGTCAGGATGAAGAACACGAAGATCTGACCGGCGGCGTCGCCGAGGTGGCGCGAGAACGCGACGAAGTTGATGTTGACGCTCAACAGCATCAGTTCGATCGACATCAGCAGGATGATGACGTTCTTCCGGTTGAGGAAGATACCGGCCAGGCTGATGCAGAACAGCGCCGCGCCGAACGCCAGGTAGTGCCCGAGGGCCAACGGTCCCATCATGATTTCACCTCATCTGCGGCGACGGCTTCGCCGACTGGCGCCGGGCGTACCGCATCCATCTTGACCATGCGGACCCGGTCCTGCGCACGAACGCGCGACTGCTCGCCCGGATTCTGATGCCTGGCACCGACACGGCGGCGGAGGGTCAGCATCACTGCGGCGACCACCGCGATGGTCAGGATGACCGCAGCGACCTCGAACGGCAGCATGTACTGGGTGAACAGCGCATTGGCGAGCCAGTCCGTGTTCGACAGTCCGGCCACAGCCGCAGGATCCTCGCCGAATGTCGAAGCGAATTTCGCTTCGACGCCGATCAGGGTCAGCATTTCGATCAGCATCACCACCGCGACCAGCAAACCCAGCGGCAGATAGCGCACGAAGCCTTCGCGCATCGGCGAAGTATCAACGTCGAGCATCATCACCACGAACAGGAACAGCACCATCACTGCGCCGACGTAGACCAGGATCAGCGCCACGCCGAGGAACTCGGCGCCGGCCAGTATCCAGGTGCAGGCCACGGTGAAGAAGGTCAGCACGAGGCAGAGCGCGGCGTGCACCGGATTGCGCACGGTGATCACCGCACCCGCCGAAACGACGGCGACCGTGGCGAAAACCATGAATGCGAGAGTGGTGAATTCCACGGCGGCCCTCAGAGAGACTTGTTCATTCGACGATGCATCTTCAGCGGTAGCTGGCGTCGGCGGCGCGGCGCTCGGCGATCTCTTTTTCGAGACGGTCGCCGATGGCCAGCAGCTGCGTTTTGGTGACGATGTTCTCGCCGCGCTTTTCGAAGTGGTACTCGTGGAGATGGGTTTCCACGATCGAATCGACAGGACAGGATTCCTCGCAGAATCCGCAGAAGATGCACTTGAACAGATCGATGTCGTAGCGCGTGGTGCGGCGGGTACCGTCGGCGCGCTGTTCCGAATCGATGGTGATCGCCAGAGCGGGGCACACCGCTTCGCACAGCTTACAGGCGATGCAGCGCTCTTCGCCGTTCGGATAGCGACGCAGCGCGTGCAGACCACGGAAGCGCGGCGACTGCGGGGTCTTTTCCATCGGGTACATCAGCGTGTACTTGGGACGGAACAGATACTTCAGCGTCAGCCACATGCCCTGGAACAGCTCCAGCAGCAGCAGGCTCTTGAGATAGGACATCGCCTTGTTCATCACTGCCCTGCCTCGAACACGCCGAAAAACACCATCAACGCCGTCGCGAAAATCCACACGAGAGTGATCGGGATGAAGACCTTCCAGCCCAGACGCATGATCTGGTCGTAGCGGTAGCGCGGGAACGACGCGCGGAACCAGATGAACAGGCTGGCGAAGAGGAACACCTTCATCAGCAGCCACGGCCAGCCGCCCTTCCAGATCCAGTCGACCCACGGCGACACGTCCGCCGTGATCCAGCCCTGCAGCGGACTGAGCCAGCCGCCGAGGAAGAACAGCGCGGTCAGGAAGCTGACCAGGATCATGTTGGCGTATTCGGCCAGGAAGAACAGCGAGAACTGCGAACCGGAATACTCGACCATGTGCCCGGCGACGATTTCCGACTCGCCTTCGACCACGTCGAACGGCGCACGGTTGGTTTCGGCCACGCCGGACACGAAGTACACGACGAACAGAGGCAGCAGCGGCAGCCAGAACCACTCGAACGGACCGGCGTTGCCGGACTGCGCGACCACGATGTCGGTGATGTTCAGGCTGCCCGCAGCCATCAGCACGCCGACCAGCGCGAAGCCCATCGCGATTTCGTAGGACACGACCTGCGAGGCCGCGCGCATCGCGCCGAGGAACGCGTATTTCGAGTTCGAGGCCCAGCCGGCGAGGATGATGCCGTACACGCCCAGCGAGGTCATGGCCAGCAGATACAGCAGGCCGGCATTGGCATTCGACAGCACCAGCTTCGCGTCGAACGGCACCACCGCCCAGGCGGCCAGCGCAGGCACCAGCGCGATCATCGGCGCAAGGATGAACAGCGGCTTGTTCGCGCTGCTCGGCTGGATCACTTCCTTGAACAACAGTTTGAATACGTCGGCGAACGCCTGGAGGATGCCCCAGCCGACGTACATCGGTCCGTGACGGACGTGCATCCAGCCGATGAGCTTGCGCTCCCAGACCACGTAGAACGCGACGGCGATGATCACCGGCATCGCGACGGCGAGAATCTTCAGCACGATCCACAGGATCGCGCCGGTGGTGCCCATGGTCAGGATCCAATCGCGCAGGGCGTCGAACAGCATGTTCATGCTTCGGCTCCCGTCGATGCGACAGCCGTGACGCGAACGCGGCCCGCACCCAGCGCGGCGGTCGGACCGTAACCGGACTCGACCCAGACAGCGCCCTTGGCGACGCGATCATCGACGACGACCTGCAGCGTCGCGGTGCCGACACCGTTGTCGACCTTGGCCATCGCACCAGCCGCAAGCGAAGCCGCAGCGGCATCCTGCGGATGCAGCACGATGCGCGGACCGGCATTGAGCGGATGCGCTTGCAGCGCGGCGGCGCGGCGGGTCACGCCATCGACGCGATAGATGGCCTGCGACACTGCAAGCTCGAAACCATCGCCCGTCGACGCCGGCGCTTTCGATGCATTGATCGCGACATCGCGCGTCTTGATGCCTGCACGCAGGCCGGCAAGATCGGTGAATTCGAAGCCGGCGGCAGCGAGTTCGCCGCCAAGCGCGCGCAGCACGCGCC
>JBAQRU010000313.1:0-5374 GCA_049296025.1 Lysobacteraceae bacterium
GCCCGAGGCCTGGCCGATCGGCGTGACCCGCGATGTCGAATTGCGGATCGAACACTACGGCCGCCGCCAGCGCGTCACCGTGCACGATCTGCATCCGGGCGACTGGGACATTTCCGAAGGCGTCGCGCGCGACATGCCGCGCACGCTGACCCTCGCCGCCGACAGCGTGTCCACGCTGAGCTATCGCCTGCGTCCGCAGGTGCGCGGCAATTTCCGCTTCGAAGGCACGCAGCTGCGGCTGCATTCGGGGCTGCGGCTGTGGCGGCAGTCGCGCGTCGTCGGCGTGCCGCAGTCGGTGCGCGTATTCCCCAACTTCGCACCGCTCGCGGGCTTCGCGCTGTTCAGCGCCGAACAGGCCTCGCGGCTGGTCGGCGCGCACATCAAACGTCGTCGCGGCGAAGGCACCGACTTCCACCAGATGCGCGAGTATCGCGTCGGCGACAGCATGCGTCAGATCGACTGGAAGGCCACCGCGCGCGCAAGAAAACTCATTTCGCGCGAATACCAGGACGAAAAGAACCAGCAGCTGCTGATGGTGGTCGACACCGGCCGGCGCATGCTCGCGCACGAAGGCGGGCTGTCGCATTTCGATCGCGCGCTGGATGCGACCTTGGTGGTCTCTTACATCGCGCTGAAGCGCGGCGACGCGGTCGGGCTGTTCACGGTCGGCGGCGAACAGCGCTGGGTCGCACCGCAGCGCGGCATGGCCGCCATCGACACCCTGCTGCGCGCCAGCTACGACCTGCAGCCCACGCCGGTCGCCACCGATTATCTCGCCGCCTCCACCGAACTCGCATTGCGCCAGCGCCGCCGCGCGCTGGTGATGCTGGTGACCAATCTGCGCGACGAGGATATCGAAGACGTCCTCGGCTCGGTGCGCCTGCTGCAGCGCCGGCATCTCGTCGTCGTCGCCAGCCTGCGCGAACGCGACCTCGACGAAGCCCTCGACCAACCCATCGACGACGTGCGCAGCGCCGTCCGCGCCGCCGCCGCCAGCCGCTACATCGCCCAGCGCGCCGCCGCGCACGAAGTCCTGCGCAACCACCGCGTCACCGTCCTCGACGTCACCTGCGAACAATTGCCTGCAGCGCTGGTGGAGCAGTATCTGTCTATCAAGCGGAGTGGGTTGCTTTAGATCCAACGCACGAAGCCAAATCTCACGCCCATTCGAGCGATGCAAGCCACAACGAAACCCAGAAACCATCAATAGGGTGTGCCTTGGCGCACCTGCTGTTTCATCGCGCACTATTCGAGAGTCGGTGCGCTGAAGCGCACCTTATGTGGCTGTCGGTCTCAAATTCATGGGGATACTTCAAACCAATGACGCATGATCGCGTGCCGTTGCGAGCACTGCCGGTTTTCCTTCTCCCCGCATGCGGGGAGAAGGTGGCCGAAGGCCTCACCCGGCCATGTCATCAGTTGTAATTGACGATGACCTGATTGCTGGTGCCATAAACCACAGGGTTCAACAATCCAGTGCCGACAACGCCGAAACTAAAGGCGAACTGGGAGTATGCGTTGTCGCCTGCAAAGGCCGTGGTACCTGCGGACTGAAAACTGCTGACATCCACACAGCGCGCATAGTTGCACAAATACACAAGCAAACCCGCTGGCCTATAGGAGGCAGACCATCTGTAGTACACCACCGAGGTGGTGCTGTTTATCCCTCCTATCGGGTTGATGACGCCCCCGGTGTACCACAAACCTCTTTGGTACATTGTTGGTCCAACGGCGCTGCTTGACCATGCCCCGCTCGCGCTGGGTGTGACATTGGCGGACCTCAATATGTACGGAACAAACCCTGTTGAAGCATCCGAGACCGGAACTCGCGCTTTTGCGAGAGATTGGATTTCCACTACCGGCATTGGGCCAGGTGCTTCTGCGAGTTCTCTCGCTTGTACGGAATAAAAAGCAGATGCTCCGAGCGTCAATAAAAAAAACGATGAAATTTTCATAATTCTTCCTTGATTTGTGTAGTTACCGCAATTTCATCGTAAGTTTCAGAATCCGATTCGTCAACGTTCAAGTACCTGTAATGAATGATAGGCTGACGAAGATCGCCAATTTTTAAGACAAGATCCGAAATGTCGAAATGCTGATCGAAACGACGCACACAATTCAAATTTTATTATGCACAAAAGAGTGCATTTCTGTCGCCTTGATTTGAACATCGACTGCGTCCCGCGCATCGTGTTCTCGGCTCCAGATGAGAAGTCAATCGATCCGCAAAAAAGACAGTTTAGGAAAGTAGGGCGCATAAGCCGAAGGCGTCATTCGCCGATTTCCACATCAAGAAAGGTGCATGACGCTTCGCTTGTGCACCCTACGTTCTACGGTTTTCATCGGCAGCCACAAGCACCGACCGAATAAACGGCCCCTTCGCATCCGTATGCGCCAACTTGTCGCCCGCGAATTCTTCCGCAAGCAAGTAGGCTGGGCTGCAAAGCCCAGCGTCTTCGCCCAACGGCATGCTGGGCTTTGCAGCCCAGCCTACTTTTCGAAACACCAGATGCTCCCACCAGCTCGGTGAGCCAGGCTCGACAACACGCCGAGCAATTCTTCCTCGATACCGCGAAAGATGGATACCGCGAAAGATGTCAGGCCACTCCGCAGAATACGGACTGACGAGAAACGCCGGTGTCATGACGGTTTGAAGCGGTCGTCCTCGTTCGCGACCGCCCGCGTCGCAGTGCACAGCCCCCACACCACGGTGAGCACGCCGCCCATCGAAACCAGATTCAGCGCGATGCGCACCGCGCTGAGGATCGAGAACATCCGCTGGATCGAGACATGATCGCTGGCCGCATTCGCGATCAGTATCTGCTGATAGACGCCGAGCCCCAGTCCGAGCAGCGACACGCCCAGCATCGCACCGATGCCGATCAGGCCAAGTCTGCGCGCGGAGCCCGGCCGCGCAGTCGTCGTCAGCAGTGCGAGTGCGATGCCCAGGCCGAAGAGTTCGGGCAGGGAATACGCGAGCAGCGTGACCCACTGCACCATCGATCCCATCGCTCAGTCCCCGGTGACCAGCGCGGCGTGCCGCGCCTGCAGTTCGGCGTACACCGGATCGGTGTCGGGGCGCACGCCGTGCCAGAGGAAGAAACTTTCCGCCGCCTGTTCGATCAGCATGCCGAGGCCGTCGATGGCTTCGCGTGCGCCTGCGGCGCGCGCCCAGGCGAGGAACGGAATCGCCGCTTCGCCGTAGCTCAGATCGACCGCAGCGGTGCGCGGGCCGACCAGCGACATCGGCAGCGTCGGCAGGCTGCCGTGGCGCGTGGCCGAAGTGGCGTTGATGATCAGCTCGAATTCGCCGAGCGTTTCGACGTCGCTGAAATAGCGCGAATGCACGCGTTCGGGCTCGCCGAGCAGATCGGCCAATGCGTCGGCTTTCTGCGGGTCGCGGTTGACCACGAACAGATCGCCGATGCCCGCATCGAGCAGCGCCGGGGCGACTCCGCGTGCGGCGCCGCCGGCGCCGAGCATCAGCGTGCGCCGTCCGCGCAGATCCAGTCCGTGGCGGCCGGTGAGATCGCGCACCAGACCGGCGCCATCGGTGTTGTCGCCCAGCCAACCGGTGCCGTGCTTGATCAGCGTATTGACCGCGCCAGCGCGCTTGGCGCGCGCGCTCAGCAGATTGCACAGTTCGGCCGCGCGCTGCTTGTGCGGCAGGGTGACATTGCCGCCGTCGCCGCCGCTGCGCGCGAACGACGACAGCGTGCCGGGAAAATCGCCGGGCGCGCATTCGATCGCGAGGTAGTCCATGGCGATGCCGGACTGCCTCGCGAATGCCTGGTGGATCTTCGGCGACAGGGAATGCAGCACTGGATGACCGAAGACGGCGTAGCGTTTCATGGCGTGAGTGACCGTGTGTAGACGTGCTGGGTTTTGTGGTGCGTGTATCCGATGTGTCGATAGAACGGATGCGACGCGTCGCGCGACAGGCTGGAGCGCACCATCATGTCTTCGACGCCACGCCTTGCGGCCCACGCCTCCGTGGCTGCCACCAGCGCGCCGCCGCCGCCCCGACGCTGAAGGTCGGCATCGACCACCATCGCGATCAATTCGACGCGTTCGCCGAACTGCAGCAGGGAGCGGTGTTCGGCCGCACTGAAACCGACGATGCGATTGGTCATTTCCAACACGAAGAACGCATGCGTCGGACGCTCCGCCAGACGGGTGAAGCGCTGTGCGACCGTGGCCGGATCGAGCCCGGGATCGAGCTGCGCGGACAGGCGCGCGATATCCGCAGCATCCTCGGGGCGCGCGCGGCGGACGGAAAATGTCGATGTCATGGGCGCGTTCAGTGCGTGTCCCGCAGCCAGCGCGCCGCGTCCAGTGCGAAATAGGTCAGTACGCCGTCGGCGCCCGCGCGCTTGAACGCGACCAGGGCTTCCAGCGCGCAGGCGCGTTCGTCGAGCCAACCATTCTGCGCGGCGGCTTTCAACATCGCATATTCGCCGCTGACCTGATAGACGAAGGTCGGCGCGCCGAATTCGTCCTTCACCCGGCGCACGATATCGAGATACGGCAGGCCCGGTTTGACCATGATCATGTCCGCGCCTTCGTCGAGGTCCTGCGCGACTTCGCGCAGCGCTTCGTCGGAATTCGCCGGGTCCATCTGGTAGCTGTATTTGTTGCCCTTGCCGAGCGCGCCGGACGAACCGACCGCGTCGCGGAACGGGCCGTAGAAGCTGCTGGCGTATTTCGCGGCGTAGCTGAGGATGCGGGTGTGGATGTGGCCGCCGACTTCCAGCGCTTCGCGGATCGCGCCGATGCGGCCGTCCATCATGTCGCTGGGCGCGACCACGTCGGCGCCGGCGCGCGCATGCGACAGCGCCTGCTGCACCAGCGCTTCGACGGTTTCATCGTTGACCACGTAGCCGCTGTCGTCGAGCAGACCGTCCTGACCGTGCGAAGTGTAGGGGTCGAGCGCGACATCGGTGATCACGCCGAGGTCCGGAAAGCGCTGCTTCAGCGCACGCACCGCGCGCTGCATCAGGCCGTCGTCGTCCCATGCGGCCACGCCGTCGAGCGATTTGGCCTCGGGCGCGGTCACCGCGAACAGCGCGAGCGCCGGTACGCGCAGTTCGCTGGCCTGTTCGGCGACTTTCAGCAGTTCGTCGATCGACAGCCGTTCGATGCCGGGCATCGAGCCGATCGGCGCGCGGCCGGCGAGCTCGTGGACGAACACCGGGTAGATGAGGTCGTTGGTGGTGAGGACGTGTTCGCGCATCAATCGACGCGAGAACTCGCTGCGGCGCATGCGGCGGAGTCGGGTGTAGGGAAAGTTCATGGCGGAATGATACGCCCAGGCGCTGGCATGGGCTGCTGTGGGAGCGGCGGAAGCCGCGATGGGCTGCGGAAAATCCTTCCG